>CAZLDP010000273.1:0-4405 GCA_964558145.1 uncultured Prolixibacteraceae bacterium
GGCTCCTTCGGTCTTTCAGGGTTATATCCTGATTGACCGGGATCTTTTTTTTAAACACTTTCCTTCGCACAGCGGATCATCGGTGTTTCTCATCGATCCAAAAGGCCACGACGCAAATCTACCGGTCGACGAATTGCGTAACCTTCTCAGAGATAACGGTTTTGATACGACCTCTACCTCCGCAAGGTTGGCCGAGTTTTATTCGGTAACCAATACCTATCTGGCCATATTCCTTGCGCTGGGGATCCTAGCCCTTGCATTGGGAACGGTAGGACTGGCCATTGTGGTAGCCCGGTCTATCCTGGAGCGGCGACAGGAACTGGCTGTCCTCCTGGCCGTCGGTTTTGACAGGATGAAAGTGGTTCGCCTTGTTCTGATAGAATACTTCCTCCTGCTGGTGACCGGTGTGTTAATCGGAATGGCAGCGGCGATTGCGGCGGTTTTACCTGTACTGCTCCAAGGCGACTCTCAGGTATCCATTCGAACCATCACTTTTTTCATTCTGCTGATCCTCTTGAACGGATTTCTTTGGATTATTGTTATGGCAGAGAAAATGGTCAAATCCCATCACCTGATTCCGGCGCTCCGGGAATTGTAGCTTATTAGCTCCTGATTATCGGGTTTTCAATGAATTGAAGCAGAGGATTATGGATTTGTATAGGCGCCAATTGATAGATTTTTTTCCGACTAAGTGGCTGATTTGGTCGATTTATCCGATTTTATTTTGTAGTTTTATTCCTGTTTAATTTTTAAAAATTCAACCATGTCAGTATTAAAAGTCATCGAAATCTTGGCTTCTTCTGATAAAAGCTGGGAAGATGCCGTCGGCAATGCCGTGAAATCGGCTGCAAAAAGCCTGAGAGGAATCAGGTCGGTGTACGTGCAGGATCAGAGCGCTGTCGTTAAGGATAATATAATTACGGAATTCAGGGTAAACTGCAAAATTACTTTTGAAGTATTTGAATAATTTATAGAGTATTAACTTAAAGAGAAAGTTATGGGATTAATTTCATTTTTAAAAGGTGCAGGTGCCAAAATTTTTGGCAAATCAGATGAACCTAAGCAACCGGATAAGGCTGCTGTAATTCTGGAGCATATCAACAGTTTTGGTTTTCAGACCGAAGACCTCAAGGTCGTGGTAGAGGATGAGACGGTTATTCTGACCGGAAAGGTGGATACCATTGCTAATAAGAACAAAATTGTGGTAGCAGCCGGAAATGTGGAAGGAATTTCTAAAGTTGACGACCGGTTGGCAGTTCTGCCTATGGGTACTGAAATACCGGTTATTCCTCCCACAGAACCCGAAAAAGAGTTTTATACCGTGGTTCCCGGCGATACGCTTTCGAAAATTTCAAAACGGTATTATGGGGATCCAAACAAGTATCAGGTGATTTTTGAAGCTAATACGCCGATGCTGACTCATCCTGATAAAATTTATCCGGGCCAGGTTTTGGTAATTCCACCCCTGGATAAATAAAAAAAAGAGGCTGTCTCAAAAAGGCAGCCTCTTTTTTTTAAACCTTGAGATTTATCTCTTTTTAAGCATTTTGCCTAGAATCGACATTCCCAGGTTTCCCAGGTCATCCATGATGTTCCCGTCGTTGTCGCGATCCAGGATCTGATTGATCACATTTTGCGTTGTCGACTGTTTTTTGCTTGTGGTTTGGAGGTAACCCTTGAGGAGTTCTCCGATGATACTTGTATTGGTGCCTGCACCGCTCTTCTTTCCCAGGAATCCCATCACAATAGGTGCGGCCATCTTAAGAATCTGGGCTATGGCAGCGCCATCAAGGCCGGAGTTCTTACTCAGGTATTGTTCCACATTCCCTTGTTTGTTGCCCAATACATGTTTCAGAATTCCTGCCCCATCCTCAATTACATCCTGGTTTCCAAGCAGGGACCCCAGGTTATCAAGAAGAGAGCCGTTGTGATCCCTAGCAACTGCATTTTGCAGTGCTGCCGCACCTTCAGGGGTGCTGCTGTTCCGTGCGAGAGCACTCATCAGGATTGGAATGGCGCTTTGAAGCGCACTTTGTGCCTTTTCGGGTGTGACATTGGCCTGCTTGCTGATTACCTCAAGGGTATTGCCGTCAATTTGCGAAAGAATTGCATTTAAAATCTGATCCATTTTTTAAATCTATTAGTTCAACAATATCAGACAGTGGGCTTCTCAGGTGTATCCTCAGGTGTATCCCCTGCCTCATTATCTTTTCCCCTCAACTTGTCGGCCAGATCATCGGCTTTGTCGGCCAGATTCTTGCCCGTTTCCTTGGCTTTTTTCAGCAATTCCTCAGCTTTGTCTTCCATCTTGTCGGCAAACGATTTCAGTTTGTCCTTGATTCCGCTTTTTTCCAGATCTTCTACTTTGTCATCGACATACTCTTCGGCTTTGTCCCAGAGTTCACCTACTTTTTTAAAGGTGTCACTCTCCTTTACCTTCTCCGCCGTCTCTTCAAAAAAATCTTCGGCTTTGTCGGCAAGTTCCCTGGCTTTATCCAGTAAACTTTCCTTTTTGGGTTCCTGTTCCTGGTTCATGTAATAATAATTATTTGTTAACTGGTGATTAAAAATTCAGCTTCTAAATTACAATTTTAATGCCAGAATCGGAAAATGGATCCCCTTTTTTAAAAGTGCAGATATTCAGTAATTTATAAATTTTTTGAATTGCATAATTGTGGAATCAGACGGTTCCGGTGTCTGAATGAACAGAATTTTCTGATCGTTTGTTTTAAAAGCTAAATCGTGGATTAAAAAATGGGTTTATGTAAAAGGCAGAAAAGGGGAAATTTTTCGCCTCACAATGAATAAATTTATATTTGTGACCAAATTCAAAACAGTATATGAAGGCATATATTTTTCCAGGGCAGGGCGCTCAATATCCGGGAATGGGCAGGGATCTCTATGATCATGCACCTGAAGCACGCAAGATGTTTGAACAAGCCAATGATTTGCTGGGGTTCAGAATTACCGACATCATGTTTGGCGGGAGTGTGGAGGAACTCAAACAAACCAGGGTAACGCAACCTGCCATTTTTTTGCATTCTGTGATTCTGGCGTTGACATTGAAGGAGTTCAAACCTGAAATGGTGGCCGGTCATTCCCTGGGTGAGTTTTCCGCGCTGGTTGCCAATGGCGCCCTTACCTTTGAGGACGGTCTCATGTTGGTTTACAAGCGGGCGATGGCGATGCAGAGGGCTTGTGAAGCTGAGCCCTCGACAATGGCTGCAGTGGTGGGGATGGACGATCAGGTGGTGGAGGATGTATGTGCCGGAATACCTGAAATCATCGTGCCTGCCAACTACAATTGCCCGGGGCAGATTGTGATATCCGGAACTGTAGCAGGTATCGAAAGAGCCTGCGAAATTCTATCCGGAATGGGAGCGAAAAGGGTGATTCGCCTGGTTGTCGGAGGGGCGTTTCACTCCCCGCTGATGAAACCTGCACACGATGAGTTGGCCGATACGATCAGACTTACCCGTTTAAACCAACCGGTATGCCCGGTTTACCAAAATGTGGATGCCATGCCGGTTGACGATCCCGATACCATCCGGCATAACCTCATCATGCAGCTCACTTCACCCGTTCGCTGGTCACAGACCGTCAAAAACATGATTGCAGGAGGCGCTCTCTCCTTCACTGAAATCGGACCCGGAAAAGTGCTGCAGGGACTGGTGAAAAAAATCTGTCCTTCGGCAGAGGTCTCCGGAATCGATTCATACCTTCCTGAATGAAACATCAGCCCCCACGGGCTTGTAATAACCGGTAAATGGTGGATTTTCCGATATCCAGTTTATTGGCAACCAGCTTGACATTTTGATTGTACTTCGAGAGAAAATGTAGTATGATTTCGTTGCTGTACTGCTGAAGCGTTTTTTCCTGCGCCATCAGGTCCGTGGTGATCTCCTTTCCATTTAACTGAAGATGCTCCACGTCGATGGTGTTGCCCGTACTCAGCACTACGGCCAGTTCCACAATCGCTTTTAGTTCCCTGATGTTTCCGGGGAAAGGATAATTAAGGAGTGTTTGGCGGGCCTCCGCAGAAAAGTTTTTGAGTTTCATCTCATTTTCCCTGCAAAACTCATCTGAAAAATGTTTTGCGAGCAGGATGATGTCACTGCCTCTTTCCCGCAGGGGAGGCAGAACGATGGGAAGCCCAAGCAAGCGGTAATATAGGTCTTTTCTGAATTGGTTTTTGCTTACGAGTTCTAACAAGTTTTTATGTGTGGCGGTGATAATCCGCACATCCAGCGGAATTACCTGACTTCCTCCCAGCCGGGTAACCTCCCTCTCCTGAATAACCCTCAACAATTTCGCTTGCTGGTTCAGGTAAAAATCCGCATTTTCATCTAAAAAAAGCGTGCCCCCATTGGCCTGCTCAAACTTCCCCGTTTTTTTAAAGTCGGCC
>CAZLDP010000274.1:0-4397 GCA_964558145.1 uncultured Prolixibacteraceae bacterium
TAAGGTTGCCCGAAGGAGGCGAGGAACTGGCGGCCTTCAGAAGGAAAGCGCTTGGTCTGGACAAACAGGAGGTGCCCCGGAAACATTATGACCTGGTAGTGACCGGAGGTGGAATTGCGGGCATCTGTGCAGCCGTGGGAGCTGCCCGCCTGGGATTAAAGGTAGCCCTTATTCACGACCGGCCTGTTCTGGGGGGAAACAACAGCACCGAAGTACGCGTGCAATTAGGCGGATTAATCAATCTTCCTCCCTATCCTGCGTTGGGAAATATTGTAAAAGAAATAGATCCCCAATTCAGACAGAATGCTCGCAGGGCTCATTATTACAAAGATGAGTTGAAAATGGCCGTAGTAAAAAATGAGCCTGACATCGACCTGTTAATCAGTCATTCAGTTGTCGGGGTTCAAATGAAAGAAGCAGGATTGATCGGATCCGTTACTGCACAGTCAGTGATCACCGGGAAACTTGTTGAATGCCATGCAAGCCTGTTTGCCGATTGTACAGGGGATGCCGATCTGGGCTTCATGGCAGGGGCAGCTTTTATGCACGGTCGTGAACCGAGGAGTTTTGCAAACGAAACGCTGGCTCCACGGAAATCCGACAACCTGACCATGGGTTCTTCGGTGATGTGGTACTCCTCCGTGAACAGGAAGGAATCCCCATTCCCTCAGCTTCCCTGGGCTGTCCGGTTTAATGAAAAGACCTACCAAAAAGTAATCAGGGGTGACTGGAACTGGGAGTTGGGATTGGGGAAAAACCAAATCTCAGAAGCAGAATCCATCCGTGACTATGGATTCAAGGTTATATACGGGAATTGGGATTACCTGAAAAATTGCAGCAAGGAAAAAGAGGAATACCGGAATAGAAAACTGGAATGGGTCAGCTTTGTATCCGGGAAAAGGGAATCGAGGCGGCTTATCGGTGATTTGATACTGAACCAGCACCATGTGGAATCACCCGTTCAAATGGAAGATGGGTGCATTACCTCCACCTGGCCGATCGACCTCCATTACCCCATTATCAATCCTCACTTTAACGAAGAACCTTTCAGAACTACGGCCCGGAAAAAATGGATTGCGCCTTTTACCATCCCATACAGATGTCTTTACTCGAAAAATATCTCCAATTTATTCATGGCAGGCCGTAATATCAGTGTAACCCACGTGGTATTAGGCAGTGTAAGGGTAATGAAGACGGCAGGGGTAATGGGAGAAGTAGTGGCCATTGCCGCTTCCTTGTGCAAAGAAAAAGGGATAAAACCACGCGAAGTGTATACTCAATTTTTAAATACTTTCGTCGGAATGTTGCAGAATGGTGTTCCGGCTAAAACCAAATCACATGGAAACAAAGAAGATTAAAGGGTTGATTGTTCCTGTTTTCACACCAATGGATGAAAAAGGGGAGGTGGATTATGGCGTAATCGGCAGTTATGCCGCTTTTTTAAAGGAAAAAAAAGTAACAGGAGTGTTTGTCTGTGGTTCCTCAGGAGAAGGAATGTTATTAACAAACGATGAACGGAAAAAAATAACCGAACATTGGGCCCGTCACACCGGTGACAATTTCAAACTTATCGCGCATATCAGTGCAACCAGCTATAAGGATGCAGGTGAATTGGCCCGTCATGCAGCGGAGTGTGGGGTATATGCCATTGCCAGCATGGGGCCCGTATTCTGTCAGCCTTCAAAAATGGAGGATCTGGTCGGTTTTTGTTCCCAAATTGCCTCTGCCGTCCCGTCTCTGCCCTATTATTACTACCATATTCCCGTCAGGTCGAATGTGAATTTCCCGATGATCGGATTCCTGAAAATGGGAGAAGAGCGGATTCCTAATCTGACAGGCATTAAGTATACCCACAGCAACATGATGGATATGCTGCAATGCATTCAGTATAAATCAGGAAAGTTTGACATTTTGCATGGCCCCGATGAAATGTTCCTCAGTGGCCTGGCCATAGGAGTGAAGGGAGCGGTCGGAACCACCTTTAATTTCATCTCTTCCACCTTCAACAAGATGATTGGGCACTTTGAACAGGGCCGGATGGAGGAGGCAGCGCAACTGCAGCATTTCGTCACTCAGGTGATCAACGTGATCAGCCGACATGGCGGGGGAATTGTGGCAGGAAAGGCGATCATGGAGTTGTGCGGATTGCCCTGCGGGCCCTGCAGGTCACCCCTGCCATCCATATCAAAAGAAAGCATGGTCATAATGGAGGAGGAACTGAAATCGATTAATTTCTTTGAGCATGTTTAATGAACGGGGATTTACCATCATCGACTGGGGAGTTGTAATCCTTTATCTGGTGATGATGATCCTTATCGGGGTCTATTATAACCGGAAAAATAAAACAGTAAAAGATTTTGTGCTGGGAGGAAAGAACATGGGTTTCTTTTCTATCGGTCTTTCCTTGTTTGCCACCATGCTGAGCTCGTTGAGCTATTTGTCCTATCCGGGGGAAATGATCAGGTATGGACCCATTGTGTTTGCAGGTTTGTTTGCCTTCCCTTTCACGCATTGGGTGGTCGGATGGTATATCATTCCCAAATTTATGAAAGAGGATGTCTCAAGCGCTTATGAACTGTTGGAAAAAAAGTTGGGCATAAGCATCAGGATGATGGCTTCACTATTTTTTCTTTCCCTGCGCTTTCTGTGGATGGGCACTATCATTTTTGCCACGGTCGATATGGCCATCGGCGCAATCATAGAAATCACCCCTCTTGAACGGGTCATCTTCAGTTTTGTTTTACTGACAGTAACCCTGGTATATTCTTCTATCGGAGGACTAAAAGCGGTGGTGATGACCGATGTTTTTCAGACCATTCTCTTATGGTTGGGGGCAATCTTAACCATCGTGATTGTATCAGTGAAATTAGGGTCATTTACTGATTGGTTTCCTGATCAGTGGCTTTCACACTGGAGCCCTTTAAAATGGGGATTTGACGCCAGTGAGAGGCTCACAATCGGAAATGCAATGTTAATGCTCTTTGTCTGGTATATCTGTACCGCCGGATCTGATCAGATGGGCATTCAACGCTATCTGGCCACAAAGGATTTGAAGTCGGCACGGAGGAGCTTTGGCATTTCTTTGCTTTCCAACCTTTTTGTCAAGATTCTGCTGGGATTGGTAGGTCTGGCCCTGCTGGCGTTTTTCTTTAAGAACCCGTACCTGCTGGGAGAAGGGAAAAGCGTACTGGAACAGTCGGACAAGTTTTTTCCACGCTTTATCGCTGTTGGCTTTCCGGTGGGAATTGCCGGTTTGGTCTTTGCAGGAATTCTGGCAGCAGCGATGTCAAGCCTTTCAGGTGGGCTGAATTCTACCGCTGTGGTTATTTTAGAAGACTGGCTGAAGAAATACCGGAGGAAAAAAGGAACCGTTGCAAAGTGGGATGAGCTGAAGCAGATAAAAGTACTATCCGTCATTGTTGGAGTAGTGGTCATGCTCCTGAGTTTTATAATTGGCTATATCCCCGGGAATTTGTTCGATGTAATCCAAAAAACGGCAAACCTTGTTGTGGCGCCCTTGTTTGTGCTGTTCTTTATGGCCATGTACGTTCCGTTTGCCACGGAAAAAGGGACATTTATTGCGGGAATTGCAAGTATTCTTTTTGCCATGGCAGTAGCTTTCTCCGAGTTCATGGGGATAAAGTCATTATGGATCATGCCTGCAAGCCTGATTGCAGGTGTTCTGTCGGGCATGGCGGTAAGCGGGCTCGATCATCTTTTTGTTAAACTCAGGAAATCCTGACAAAACGGCCAAGCCCTTTCTGCATTCCCAAATCGGACAAAAGGGATTTCCAGGCTTTATCCAACAGGGATATTGCAACGGGCAAAGATAGGATCCCTATTGAGCAAAACCCGCCTATCTGTCGTATTTCCGGTGGATAAACACATCTTTCACCGCTTCGAGGTAGCCATAACCGTTGAGCATATCGGGAAGCAGGTAGCTGCCTTCGACCCACTCATTCCAGGCATTGATGGTAATCAGTTTGGGTTGCCCGGGGTGAGCGTCGGCATACGCTTTCGCTTTGGAGAGAAAAGTCGCAAAAACGGTTGGCGTGTTGTGGTAATGCACCACGTGCTTCATCCCTTTTGCAGGGAAACGGGGAGTATCGTCCCAGCCGATAGAGACACAGGGGAAAACCGGAACATCGAGTAATGAATCCAACTGGGCGCGGATTTTCATCGCGTTACTGCCATAAACCAGGTAATCTTCCGACATTCCTCCCATGTTGTACATAGCCACGCTGTTAAACCCCATGGTGCTGACACGGTCGCGGAACCAAGCAGCCTGCGGTTCCGACATCAAGGAACCCCCACCCTGGTTCCACTGGATATGCAATCCGGGAAAACCGGCCTTTTTAACTTCGTCCCTGAAATAGTCGAGCGCCTTTCGGGTTTCC
>CAZLDP010000275.1:0-4391 GCA_964558145.1 uncultured Prolixibacteraceae bacterium
AATGGTGTAGGTAATGTTCACATTGTGGTTGTATAATACCGGTCTGCCCATATCCAACAGATTGGCTACCACCGAATCGCGTTTCCATTCGTAATCGTCGTCGCGGCGGTTGAATCTGCCCTCGGGCTCGTCAATGCGGGAAGTATTCCTCGATGAGAAGTCAAATTTCAGATTTCTGGTCAGATCGTACCGGAGATCGAAAAAGCGGTTCCAGAGAAAGTCCTTTTCAAAAGTTCGGGGCAGAATCATCTCCGGATTGGTGATATTCCGGGCCTGAATCTCATTGTACCGCCTGTAGAGGTCGGTTCTCAGCGATATCTGGGAAGGAAGCGGGTAGAAATTGAAATCCCCGAATAATTTAAGGGGCCCCTTCTGCAGCAGGGCCACTTTTGAAAAAGGAGTCAACAGGTCGGGACGGGTATTGAAGTTATACGACAACATTCCCCGGTATATCTTGTCTACATTGTATTCAGTGTTGACATTGCGCATGAAAATTTCATTGTAGGAGTAGGTAAGGGCAAAATTCCCCGGGCTCCACAGTTTCAGGGGTTTTGGCGTTTCAGGCTGAGGATCTACCCTTACATTGGTGAAATTAAGGCTTTTCCTGACCACCAGGTTCTGGGCAATATTCCGGATAGAGTCGCGGAAATGGCCTGATTCGCTCCTTTCAAGGCTTTTCTTCAGTTCGATATCCGGATTCAGGGGATCGTATTTGGGCATGGTATTGCTTCGCGAATAGCCGTAATACATGGGAATATTCACCCCTGACTCTTTCGGGAAGAAACGACCTAAGTCGAGGGAGGCGGCAATATCGAATTCCGTCAGGTTGTCGAGCGTCCGTTGATTCACGTTTTGTTCTACGCTTCCGAAGCCGGCCGTACGGGTTCTTCCGGCCATGGTGATGCTTCCCAGATCGGCGAGCCGGGCAGTGACCCTGGCATTTGCAGCCCATCCTCCGCTTTCATCAAATTCGGAAAGCCGCAATTCGTTGAGCCATACTTCCACGGAGCGGGGCCCGGTGTTTACCTGCCGTTTTTTATTCCGGATACCCATCATCATCACCTGAACATTTCCCAGATTGGGGGTTCCCTTGATGCGGATGCGGTTTTTATTGTTGTTCCATCCCTGGTGCATCTGTTCATAGATGTCCATGATCCGGAGCGTGGAGCCTGCTTTTCGCATCTCGGCATCCCTGTCGAGTTTGACGTTGGTGAAGAGATCCAACGGCAAATCAATCCGGTTGGCATCGGGCCATACCTCGTAACGGTCGGCTTCGATCTCCCCATTGTACCTGCCGGGAGGGGTGAGCTTTAAGGGCACTTCATACTCATAATAATTGTAGGTATAGTCGGTACCGATCCGGATAAAGAGAGTCAAGTCGTCGTCTTTCGTGTTGTATCCTTCAAGCTCTTCAGCATGAACCTCCATTTTCAGCTTTTTGTACCTCCGGAAATCCATGTAAAGGCTTTTGTAGGCTGCCCGGGCATCTCCCTGCTCTAGGTTAGTGACCTTCAACACCATCGATTGTTCGTTCAGTTGCAGAAGTTGGGGATTGGCAGGATCGATCACGCGGTCGATACCGGGTGGAAGAATGTAATTGACCGGTTCCCTGCTCGCGTTTTCTTCTATATTGACCGCGGAGATGTCAAAGGTCGTGGCCATCGATTCTTCTCCTGATTCTGACAAGGTTCGCGTATACCTGCGCCAGTCGGCCCTGACCAGGTCTAAGGTGGCAAAACGGAGAACTACCGGATCTTCAAAACTATTGAGGAACATACGGAGAAACCGGATAGATTTGAAATCGGAAATCGATCCGAAGACATCGTCAAACTCCCGTACCGGAATCTTGAACTGGTACCATTTGACCTGCCCGATCGTCCCGTTTTCCAGCTTCACCCGGCTGGTCTTGATGTCGTTGATGTAGTTTTTCCCTAATTCAAGATCGGGTTTTCGCAGACTGATCCTGTATTGGTAATACCTTTCATATTCATTCAGCGTATTGTCGCTGTTGATGTCTTCCATGTCGGGAAGGGTGGAGGCAGAGGTGGGATAGGACTCTGGCGACATTTCCGTAGTAGGGGAGTTACCCTCCGGACCGTTGTATTTCTTGTAACGGCCCAGGATGTCGACTTCGTCCCGGTCATAATCTGTTCCCCGGTAATAGTGGTAGTTGTCTTTCGAAGGATCTTTCCGGATTTTTTCATAGACTTCGGGAGAAACTACCGACCGGAGTTCTTCGAGGTAATCGTTGAAGAAACTGGCTTCATCCTCATCGTTTAATCCGTCAAAGCCAAGGTCCTGGTATTTGCGCGAAGAGGGATTGTTGTCGAATGCATTCACCAGCGATTGCTGAGTGGAAATCCGCCCCCAGATGGTGGTATCTATGTTGGTCAACTGGTTGTTGGTCGGCAATCCGTTTTCGAACGATTTTCGGCCGTCGCGCAGAATGTCTTCCGAAATGTCTCCCAGGTTGAAATAGAGATCGCCACCGGAAGTTTCACCCAAAGTGTCGTTTACAAAAGGATCCATCAGCCAGAATTCAATGAATTCGATGTTGGCTGTTTCAAAATCGCTGTTCTCAATTTTACGCATGATCCCTCCCCACCGGGAAGCAGGATTCCGGAGGGTTCCGTCGGAATTAACACCTGCTGAAAAGGCGGAAGGTTTTGTGTCGAAGTTGTAAGGACCCTTTTCCCGGGGATAAAATGCCAGATCGAACATCGGAATATTGGTAGGCTGGCCCACGGGTGATTCCTTGGCCGGGAAAATCTCTTTTTCAAAAACTTCCCTGACCAGGTGGTTCGACTGCATTTCCTTGTCATTACGGATATGGGAGGGGGTCAGAGAGGAATTTCTTAAAAACAGCGGGTCGATGATATACCACGCCAGGAGCGCGCGGTTGAAACCGTAAGCTCTGTCCCCTGAAAGGTTCCCCTCGGGGAAGAGATCCTGGTGCTGCGGGGTGCTGGCCAGTACCCACGATTGACGGGTTTTTAGGTCGATAGCTGTCTTGGCCCCCTCAAAATCATCGATATAGGCATTCCCGCTTTTTTCGATTACTTTGGAATGGCCTGGGATCAGCCGGGCGATCTCTGCTTCGAAGTCAATCGTCGATGGCGCTTTGGTGCTGAGGAAGGGCAGTTTGTCAACCATTTTGGTGAGCAACTGGCTTTCGGAGCTAAAGCGGGTGTCGAGACCGACGATCAGGTTTGAAATGGGATCCTGCCCGTAGTCCACCTTCTGAGTCAGGGGCCTTTCCTGCATGTAAAGCGCAGTGGCTCCCAGATTGAACCGGTCGGAGAAGGCATAGTTGGCATGGGCGCCCATCAGGGTTTTTCGCTGCATCGAGAACAGATCCTCGCTTTCGGATGAAACCTGAATAGGTGTCCCTGATTCTAACAAACCTGGATTGATCACCTTGACCTTGCCCAGGGTATAGTCGACCGTGTAGTCCACATTTTCAACAAGTTCGCGCCCACCGGCGGTGACCTTCACCGACCCCTTGGCCAGGTTGAACGAGCCCACCATGATGTCGGAACTGGAAGATCCCTTATAGCTCCCGGCCAGCCTGAATTTATTGTGTTCGGCATCCTGTTCGGCGACCGTCCGGGTGGAATCGTACAACGACCGGTATACATATTTGTCTGCCAGGGTATTATCCTGAAGGGAGTCGGCAAGATGACTGCCAAAAGGTTCCAAAACTGGGAAAATAATCCTACCCGTCGAAGAGTTGACGGTGATCCCTTCGATGTAGTCAAAGACCCCGTCTTTGTAAGGGTCCTTCTGCTTGTTTAGCTTGTCTAAATTCATCACGTTAAGCAGGATGTGTCCGTTGATCCTCCCGTCAGGGATGTAATTGATGTACGTCCCGGTCGAATCGTTCATGTAGAGCACATTCAGGATGAAATTGTCGCTCGAAAGCTGGTAGGCGTTCAGGTTGTAGATGTTTTTCATCATCAGGTCCCACGAGGGATTTTTCATCTTCTGACCCTCTGCATACAATACCGGCGAGAGGTTGGTTCCCTTGATCAACTTGAGAACAAGAGTTTGTGGCGCATCCACCCCGTCGGTAGAGAATTCTCCCACCTGGTAAACTTCCCCGTTTACGGTGTAATTGTAAGCCACAGCCAGCACCTCATCGTTGTTGAGTGATGTATTCAGCGAGATATAGCCCAGTCGTTCATTGAGGGTGTACTCCGATTCACTGAGTTTCCTCGCCTGTTCGATTTTCTCAAAATCGCGCCCACCCATAAACTGGTTGCCGAACTGGGACATCACCGACGTGATGCTCTCTATCTGGCGGATCCCTGAATAGGTCGTCGTCATTTCATCGTAAAGCCCGTTGGCCTTGTTGTTGGGGTATAAACTGGCAGGATAGGGCTGCCCCGGAT
>CAZLDP010000276.1:0-4375 GCA_964558145.1 uncultured Prolixibacteraceae bacterium
GTGCTGTGGCTTACGTGACCGCCTGCGGGTTTTACGAATTTTTCGTCAACGGGAAGAAAGTGGGTGACCATGTACTGGATCCCGGGATAACCGATTACCGGAAAACCGTCCTCTACTCCACCTATGATGTGACCTCACTCATCAGGAAGGGGGAAAATGCCGCGGGCGCCATGCTGGGAAACGGAGCCTGGAACCTGCGAAAAACCGAAGGACGCTGGAGTTGGGGAAGTGGAGAAGACACATTTGGAAATCCCTGTTTCCTGATGCAACTGGTTATCACCTTCAAGGATGGCAGCCAGTCGGTAATTGTCTCGGATGAGACCTGGAAGAGTACCCCCGGCCCCATCACTTTCAATAACCTCTATGGAGGGGAGGATTACGATGCCCGGCGAGAGCTTCCGGGATGGGCTGAGAAAGGATTTGACGACACTGCATGGACATCGGTTGTAGTAGCCCAAGGCCCCGGAGGAGCGCTGAAATCGCAGCTTATGCCTGCCATCAAAGTAACCGCCACGTTAGATCCCATCCGGCAAATCAACCCTGAGAAAGGGGTTTATCTCTTCGATCTGGGACAAAACATGGCCGGATGGTGGCGCCTTGAAGTAAAAGGATCGCCCGGTCAGGTCATTCGCATCCGCGGGGCCGAAACCCTGAACGACTCCCTCTTTCCCAAACCTTTGGAAGAAGAGGACAGACTCAGTACAAAATTCAAATACCATGCGGAAACCTGGACCGATTACACCCTGCGCAGTCATCAAACCGAAATCTACGAACCCCGCTTTTTTTACACTGGCTTCCGGTATATCGAAGTGCGCACAGGAGAGGATAACCCTCCGGAACATCTCAGGGTACAGGGAAGGGTGGTCAGATCGGCCGTTGAACGTACCGGAAGCTTCCAATCGTCTGACTCCCTGTTGAACCGGATCTACCGCGCAGGAGTCTGGTCGCAGATGTCGAATGCACAAAGTTACCCCACCGACTGCCCACACCGTGAAAAAGGAGCTTACAACGGTGATGGTCAGGTGATTGCCGAAACTTCCATGCACGATTTTCTGATGGCCCCCTTTTACACCAAATGGCTCAGCGACATGCGCGATTCACAGCAGGAAAACGGAAGAATTCCCAATACCTCGCCGGTGCTGGTGGGCGGAATGGGAGGCGGAGTGGCCTGGGGAAGCGCCTATATCCTGCTCCCCTGGTGGATGAACCATTATTACGGCGACGACCGCATCCTGAAAGAGCACTATCCTTTCATGAAACGATACCTTACTTACCTGAGGGAACTGGGATCGAAAGATGAAAATCCGGGTGAACCCTACATCATCGACAATTTCGACGGATACTGGTATTCTTTAGGCGAGTGGTGCTCCCCGGGGCGGAACGATTGTCCCAACCATCCGGTCGTCAACACCTTTTACTACTACAACAACTCACTTTTGTTATCGGAAATAGCAACCATGCTGGGTCATTCAGAAGATGCAGCGTATTACAGGGCGTTGTCGGACACGATCAAGGAAGCGTTCAACCGGAAGTTTTTCAATCCTGAAACGGCATTGTACGGAGCTGGAGAAACTTATCAAACATACCAGCTCATTGCGCTTGCCGGGAATCTGGTGCCGGAAGCCTATCGCGAAAGGGTTTTCAAAACCATCACGGATGATATCCGCCAACGGGATGACCACCTGAATACCGGTATTGTCGGCACCAAATACCTGTGGCCGGCATTGGTGAACGGTGGCGAAAACGAACTGGCTTTCCGGGTGGCCACTCAAACCACCTATCCCGGATATGGGCACTGGATTCTCAACGGCTCCACCACCCTGTTAGAGGAATGGTCGGGGGCAAACTCCCACAACCACCAGATGTTCGGTTCGGTCAGTGAATATTTTTACAAATTCCTGGCAGGGATCCAATCCCCGATGGAAGGGAACACCAGCAAAGGGTATTCACAGGTGCTCATTAAGCCTTATGTGCCTGAGAAGCTTCAGTCGGCCGCAGCCACCGTGCAGACCCTGCAGGGATCCCTCTCGTCAGAATGGGTACAGGAACCAGAGTCGTTTACCCATCACGTCACTGTTCCGGCCAATTCAAAGGCGCTGGTATCCATTCCCATTATGGAAAAAGGTCATGTGGTCGTTCATGAGGGGAAAACCAAAATCTGGGAAAACGGTGTCTATTTTGAAGGTGTAAAAGGCATTGACAACGTAGCAGGAGAAAATGACAGGCTGAATATAGCTACCCGTTCGGGAGATTATCGTTTCAGAATTACATACAGATAAAGCTCTTGTTCGTTTCTATGAATTTTAAAAATAACATTTTGACGATCAGCGCCTTAGTTATTGCTCTGGCATTCTTTTCGTGCTTCCTTCTCCCTAATGATCTGGAGGTAACCCGTCTTACTGTCGATTTCAGGGAGACGCCCATCGGGATTGAGAATCCTCATCCCCTGCTTGGATGGCAGATCGGGTCGTTAAAACCCGGCATTCGCCAGTCGGCTTACCGCATTGTAGTGGCCCGCACCCTGCCTGGCCTTAAAAATGGAATAGGGAAAATATGGGATTCCGGGAAGATCAGGTCGGGTGAGTCGTTCAACATACCTTACGCCGGAGAGGAACTTCAACCTGGCGAAAGGTATTACTGGCAAGTAAGTATCTGGGATCAAAACGGCAGGAGGTCCTCCTGGAGCGCCCCATCCTGGTGGCAAACCGGAATGCCCCCGGGAAAGGGGCAAAGCAAAGCCCGCTGGATCGCCTTCGAACTTCCCGATTCGGTCGATCTGCTTGTTCCCGGCATCCACGGGAACGGCGATCATCTCGAAAAAAAACTGCTTGACCGGCCTGTTGTCCCTTTGTTCAGGAAGAGTTTCCGAATTGACAGGAACCCGGTTAGGGCCACCCTGTCGATATCGGGTTTGGGCCATTACATCGCATCGGTCAACGGGAAACCCGCAGGCGATTCCTTTTTGGCGCCGGGTTGGACCGATTATGACAAAACCGTTCTTTACAACAGCTACGACGTGACCGGACAGGTCAGAAGCGGAGAGAATGTGCTCGGCGTAATGGTGGGAAACGGTTTTCATCATATCAACCGCGAAAGGTACCGGAAGCTGGTTATCGGTTATGGGATGCCCCGCATGATCTGTCATCTTCACCTGGTTTACGGCGATGGGAGTTCAGAGCTGGTCGTATCTGATGAAAGCTGGAAAGTAACACCTTCTCCGGTCACCTATACCAGTATCCTGGGAGGTGAGGATTACAACGCCCTCTTGGAACAACAGGGATGGGATTCGCCGGGGTTCGACGATTCCGGTTGGAAGAATGCCTTACCCTCCCCTGCGCCGGCGGGCTTGCTGAAGCCGGAGGAAGACTATCCGCTGAAAGCCATGGAAAGTTTCGAACCCAAGCTGGTCAAGAAACTGAGAAACGGCTCTTGGCTATACGATTTCGGGCAGAATGCTTCGGGAATCATCCGGGTCAGCCTGAAAGGGAAGCGGGGTAGCAGCGTGGAATTCAGGCCTGCAGAGCTGATTAACAGCGATTCCACGGCCAATCAGCGGGCAACAGGTCAACCCTACTATTACACCTATACCCTGAAAGGGGGTCCGGCAGAAACATGGGAACCCCGGTTTACCTATTATGGATTTCGCTATGTCGAGGTGAAGGGATCAGTTCCTTCAGGGGAGGCCAACCCGGAGGGAATGCCCGAAATTGAAAAAATCACCTTTTTACACACGCGCAATTCGGCGCCCGAAAACGGCACTTTTTTATGCAGCAACGATTTGCTGAACCGTATTCACCGGCTGATTGACTATGCCATCAAAAGCAACATGCAGAGCGTGCTGACCGATTGTCCCCATCGCGAAAAACTGGGTTGGCTGGAACAGACCTACCTCATGGGGAATGGGGTCCACTTCCGCTTCGACATTGCCCAATTATACCGTAAACAGGTATCCGACATGATCGATGCACAGACAGCCGAAGGACTGGTTCCTGATATTGCGCCTGAATACGTGGAATTCCTCGGTGGATTCAGGGATTCTCCCGAATGGGGCAGCGCCGCCGTGATCCTGCCCTATCTGCTCTGGAAATGGACGGGCGATACCCGGATCATCGAAACGGCCTGGCCCATGATGTTCGATTACGCCCGGTACCTGGAGAAGAAATCATCGGGTCATATCCTCAATTACGGATTGGGCGACTGGTTTGACCTGGGGCCCAAATCTCCGGGAGTGTCGCAACTGACACCGGTTGCCCTTACGGCCACAGCCATTTATTACCACGATGTGAACCTGTTGGCTGAAATGGCTGCCGTCACCGGGAAACCCGAAAAGGAGATGCTGGAGAAATGGGCCGAAAATATCAGGACAGCCTTTAAC
>CAZLDP010000277.1:0-4375 GCA_964558145.1 uncultured Prolixibacteraceae bacterium
CCATTGTACATTAAGGTGGCGCCGTTAACAGTCCGGTTATCGCGGATCCACTGCCCCTGGTTGCCATAGTAACCCCCGAAGGAGCCATCCAGACCGGTCAGACCATAGCTGCCCCTCAGTTTCAATTCTTCGACCCATTTCACCGATTTCATGAATTCCTCTCCGGAAATGATCCACCCTCCCGAAACAGAAGGGAAGCCGCGGTATCTTCTGTTTTTGCTGAAACGGGAAGAGCCGTCCATTCTGTAGGTCAATCCGGCAAGATAGCGGTTTTTATACCGGTAGTTGAAACGGCTGAAATAGGAAAGCACTGCCCAACGTTGGGTAATGCCGTCGAGCACCCTTTTGTTGGTGGCTGAGATAATGCTTTTCTCGTTATCGTCAAAAAAGCCGGTAGCGGTAATGCGCATTTTGTTTTCCACTGAGGTTTCAAAGCTTTGTCCCAAAATGGCATTAATCGTGTGAGAACCTAAAATTTTAGAATAGGTCAGCACATTATTGGTCACATATTTAAGGTTCTGGTTCGAAGAAGCTGTACCGGTTCCGGAGGTATTCTCGGGAGTGGCAAACTGGCGGCTGTATGAGTTGGCGTTGTAAACGTCGATGCCCACCTCTGTCTTAAAGCTCAACCAGGAGAAAGGTTTCAGTTCGGCGAACAAGGTACCCAGTACCCTGGTATCGTTAACTTTGTTATCCTCGTGGGCGGTAGCCACCGGATTTCCCTGGTGACCGGCCAGGGAGTTTATGTTATCAGAAAACAAAGGCGAATTGGGGGTATGGTAGAAGTAACTTCCGTCGGGATGGCGGACGGGGATATTCGGAGAGGCCAAAACGGCATTGCGGAAGATGTTCTGGCTGTTCAAAGCCTTATTTTCAATCAGTGAGAAAGTGGTATTTGTTCCCAGGTTGATCCATTTTGCCGGGGTGAACGAGAAATTGGTACGGACGCTGTTGCGACGAAGGTCTTGGTTAATGATATACCCTTGCTGGTCAAAGCGGTTAAAGCTCAGGAAAAAGGTATGTTGATCCGAACCACCGGCCACGGAGGCATTGGTTTCATTGATCCATCCAGTGCGGATGACTTCTCCGAGCCAGTCGGTATGGGCAGCCACCGGAAAGGAGGCGTTGATGCCCAGCCCCTGGTTGAATTTGGAGTAAATCATGCTGAATTCGTCCGCGTTGAGCAATTCAGGCAGTTTGACGGGCTGGTCCGATTGAACGGAATGACCGATTTTTATTTGTGGCTTTCCTTTTCTCCCTTTTTTGGTGGTCACTAGGACCACTCCGGCGGCGCCACGGGAGCCATAAATGGCGGTAGAAAAGGCGTCTTTCAGGATTTCAATCGATTCGATGTCATCGGGATTAAGGGAGGCCAGGGGGTTTCTTTCGAATTCCGGTTTCTGGGAGAAACCGTTGGAGACAGCATTTCCGCCCAAGACAGCAGCAGAAACGGTATTATTCCCGAAGTCGAGGCTATTCAGGGCGCTTCCGGTTCCATAAACAGGGACCCCATCAATAACAATCAGCGGATTGCTGTCGGCATTCAGGGAAGATAATCCCCTGATGGTAATGGCCGTGGCGCTTCCCGGGGCGCCGCTGCTCAAGTTGATATTCATGCCGGCAACCTTCCCGATCAATGCATTGTCAAAACTGGGGGCCACGCTGGAGATCTCCTGGGCACTCACCCTCGATACTGCTCCGGTCAACCCGCGCCGCTCCTGGGTTCCATACCCTACCGCGATGATTTCGGTTAAAGTAATTTTGTCTTCCGATAACTTGACTTCCAGGTGCGATTCCCCGTTAAATTTTTTGGACCACTCCTTGTAACCAATGAAACTGACCCTCAGGGTATGGCCTTCCTTTACCTCTTTCAGGATGAATTTGCCGTCCCGGTCGGTAATTCCCCCTCTTTTGGTTTCCTTCACGTAAACATTGGCCCCCGGGATAGGCGCACCCGTATCGTTGTCGGTGACCGTCCCCTGAACCACATAGGTCCTTGGGGTCTCCTGTGAAAAAACGACTAGGGGCAGGAGCATCAGGACGATAATAAAAATAGGAGGGAATTTCAGAAAAACATTCATTTTCAATCTATTACTTGAAAGGATTCATGAGAGGATTAAAAACATAAGGATATACCAGGGAGTTCTTTCCTGGGGTTGAACCGCAGGAGAGAACTCCCTCTGGTTTACCCTTTAATTGAATTTATTCAGTTTACCGCTCCAGGCGTCGCCTTTAGGGGTAATGATTTCGCTACGTTGCTCGACTCCGTCGACAGTTTCGACTTTCAGTTCAGCAGCATACCCCCCGATGATCCAGAGTTTGTTAGCGCCATCCAGGAAAGCAGAATGTCCTGCGCGAGGGGCGAAATCACCAGGAAGGGCCACGTCATTAGCGGCAAGGGTCCAGGTTACACCTCCGTCTGTGGAGACCAGGATCTCCTTGGAGCAGGTTCCCAAACTAGTTTGTCCACCGATCAGCCAGATTTTATTGTCATAGGAGACCGCAGCGGCCTGCATGCGGGCAGTAAATCCACCTTCAGAGACTTTCGTCCAGGTGAGGCCGTCACTGCTCGACCATACATCGTTCTTAAGGAATCCTCCGGCAATCTGGCCGCCGATCATGAACATCTTTCCGCCGTGAACGATATTGGCAGAATATCTTCTGGGGGCCCCATCGGGCAGCAATGCCGTGGCAGGTTCATCCCAAGTGGTCATATCGGAGGAGTTATGGATTCTATTCGACAATCCTGCAGGACCATAGAAGTCAGATCCGGTGGATTTGGTACCGTTGGGATTACCAAATCCAAGAGTATTGCCACCGACGACCCACAGTTTGTTATTCACGGAATAAAGGGAAGAAATCAATTTGCCACTATCAAAGGTATAGGTAGTACCCAATTTCGTAAACGACTCGCCATCAGCACTTTCCCAGATCTCCGGGGCTCCGGCCCGCATGGGGAACCCCCAGGGACTTCCGACAGTCAGGTATCCACAGACGTAGAGTTTATTGTTGTGAACAACGAGTCGGTGCATGCTGCCCATTGGGAATGAAGCTTCACTGACAGTTTTCTCGGTCCATGCTTTCCCGTCAGCAGAGGTGAAATATTTCGTGGCCACCACATTTCCAGCGGTAGAACCGAAAATGGCCCGGATTTTTCCGTTAAACCAGACCGCGGCGAGGGTTTCATACTTCATATCCGTAATGCTGGAAATCTCCCTGTTCCAGCGCACCGCTTCCGGATTGGTTTTTGCCACATTCACTTTAACCGTATAATATTTTACCGTGATTCCATCCTGAGCGGTAACCTTATAAGTGACCGGAGAGGAGAAGTCGTTGGTGGTTGTCCCGCTCACCTGGGGTACATTGTTTACCATAACGGTGGCATTCAGAACCGCTTCAAAGACAGCAGTCAGTTTGCTGACGTCCGTCTTGTAAGGAAGGGAATCTTTATTTTCGATCAGGAGATTGGTCTGGTCAATGGTAAAAGCCAGGTTTTCCAATCCGGGAATTTTCTGATCAGCCATAAACTTGAAAGAAGTCAGCCCGGTCAGGTTAGACAAAGGATCTTCCTTGCAACTGACAAGGATGAGAGCAAACAACATCAATTTACAGGCGACATTAAGATACTTTTTCATAAGTCTTTAAAATTTAGATTTATAATTCAGCTATTATGATATGAATAATCTAATCTGAACTTATTGTCCTTCTGCCTGCCTGTTTTTTTCCTATCGGTTTTCCATCATTTTGGCAGGAAATTATAGTCTTGTAATCAATAACTTACCCCCATAATAATTCCATCTGTAAAACTGATTGTTGAACAGATGGGCAGAGAGGTTTTCAATGGATTCGTCAAAGAAGCTCCCCGTAAACCGGTCGTCAGGATTGACCTCTCCATTAATGATCACTTGAACTCCATACCACTCTGAAATTTTCCGGACCACCTGGAGGATGTTGGAGTTGTTCAAGCAAAAGATCCTATCTTTCCAGGCAAAAACTTCGCATTCATCTGATTTACTGAAATTTATTAAACCTGTAGAGATATGGTAGGAAAAAGATTCATTGCTGGAAATAAAAACATTTTTGAGTGTTGACTGGGGGACATGATTCTTCGGATAAGCCGGGCGAAGTTTAATCATGGGAAGGACCACACGGGCCATGGAAGTGTCGCCAAAGGCTGCAAAACCTTTTCTGACCGCCACATCGACTTTATTTTCAGTGAAATCCACATTGACATCCCCCTTGCTGATCAAAGTACATTTATCACCGGTTCTGATCAGCATGGGTTTTTCACATTTGCCGCTGACTTCAAAGTAAGCTTTGCCCTTGAGTTCCACCTCGTTCTGGATGCAGGAAAAATTCTTGGGATAAGTAAGGC
>CAZLDP010000278.1:0-4371 GCA_964558145.1 uncultured Prolixibacteraceae bacterium
GCGCCGCAGCCATAAAAGCAGCATAGGTAGCCTGCATGGAACCCACGGAAGGAATGCAGGCGGCCGGACTTACATCCACATCCATGAACATTTTAATAAACCGCGCTGCTTCCTTCTTGAGTTCAGGTACCCCGTCGACCATCGGATAGATGGAGGCCACACCGGAACGGAGCGCAGCGATTTCAGCCTCTACGCCTACCTGCGCAGGCTTCAGGCCGGGTACGCCCATCTCCATGCGCACATATTTCTCACCCGTCTCTGATTCCACCCCGTTCACCAGGGCTACAATTTCACGGATTGTAGCCTGCCCGGGATCTGGAATTCCTAAATTCCGGATAATACGGTCAACGGTCTCAAAAGGGATAAATGGCTCGCCCATCACTCTAAATTTACGCTAAAGTAAATAAAGGTTTGGCGATTTGCCAAATCGTAAAATGCTGCCCTAAACTGCGCCTCTATTAAAAATAAAGCAGCAAAGGAGACAAACAAACTATTAGATATTAAGTGAGGATTGTTGCTGATAAACCAGAATTATCCCTGCTCTTAAACATGAAAAAAAATAACCACCAAAGCACAAAGTGAACACGAAGAACACAATAACAGAACTTTTAAACTTTGTCTCCTTTGTGCCTTCCTTTGCAACTCTGTAGTTAAAAAAGGAATTTATCTATGAAAAATCAAAATCCTCCTTAAGCAACTCTATCCAGTTTTGCACCCTTTCGGCCGTTTTTTCGGGTTCAAAATCTTCATCTAAGGGAAGACCCACGAAAAAATTGTCGACCAGGGCTTCCGAATCTTCAAATTCATACCCTTCGGGCGAAACCTTCCCGTATAGGGTGGCCCCCGCTTTCTTGAGCTCTCCGGCCAGCAATCCCATGAAATCGACAAAACTGGCCGCATAAGTGATATGGTCACCTAACCCAAAAATGGCTACTTTCTTTCCGGCAAAATTTGCTTTGCCAATTTCCGGCATAAATCTTCCCCAGTCGGTTTTGGCTGGCTTGCCGTCCCAAGTCTCCTTCCCCACTGTCGAAATGCCAAAAATAATCTGATCGAATTGTTCAATGTCGGCAGCGGAGGCCCCTTTTACCGGAACCATCTCCACCCTGCCGGCTCCGATGAGATCCCTGATCCTGTCGGCCACCCGGTTCACTGAACCCTTTTCCGGCCCGAAAAATATCGCTGTCCTTTTCATATTCTATTCTCTGATTTTCAAACCCTCTAATCTTGTTTCACTGGTTATGCATCTCCATCTCTCCCCTGACATACTCCCCAAGAATCGAAAGACTCGACACACTTTTCAGCACCTGGTGAATGGCCCGTTCATAATTTTCGGATGTTTCCCATTCGATATCCACATGAAAAGAGTATTCATTAGGTTTCCCGATGATGGGAACCGACTGGATTTTTGTCAGGTTGATCCGATTTTCGGCAAAGGTATTGAGCACACGTGCCAGTGCACCATAAAAATGTCCCACCTCGAAGCAGATTGATGCCTTGTTGGTGCCTTCACTCTGGTTTCCATATTTGGAAAGAATCAGAAAACGGGTGTAATTCTTCCGGTTGGTTTCTATTCCTGCGTTGAGTATTTTCAAACCGTACAACTTTGCCGAGCGAAGATTTCCGATGGCAGCAGCCCCTGGAGGCTTTTCAGTAGCTACAAACCGGGCAGAAGCAGCCGTATCACTGAACTCATGAAGCTCCACGGCCGGAAAATTCTTTTCCAGGTATTCGGCACATTGTTTTAAAGCCACTGTATGAGACCAGATGTCTGTAATATCCTCCTTCCCCACCCCTTCGTTGGCCATCAGGAACATCTCAATATGCACATAAGTCTCACCAATGATCTTCAGGTGGAAGTCACGGATCAGTTGGTAGTTGTTCAAAAGGCTGCCGGCGATTGAATTCTCGATTGCCATCACGGCAATATCGACCTGGTCGGTGTCGATCAGCTCACAAACTTTTGTAAAGGATTTGCATTCAACTACTTCAATATCTTCATTGAAATAGCGCTGCGCCGCATCCTCATGAAACGATCCAGCTATTCCCTGTATGGCTATCTTCTTCATCTGAGTTTTTAATCGTCTAAAGATACGATTTTGATGAATAGATGGTAACTATACCTTAACCTAAACTGGCTGTGTACCGGGTCAGCACGTCGACACACCGGTCGGTTTCACTTGGACGGATGACCACCACGGCGGAATCTTCATTCATCGAAAAGGCATATAAATATTCGATGGAAATATTTTCATCGCTGAGCAGTTGCAAGGCCCGCGCCAGGGTACCGGGTTTGTTGGGGACGTTCATGAGTACCACAGGGGTTGTCCGCACCGAGAAGAAGTGTTTTTTGAGCACTTCACAGGCTTTATCGGGATCGGGAACAATCATCCGTAACACTCCAAAATCGCTGGTATCGGCCACGCTGAAGGCGGAAATATTGATATCCGCCTCCCCCAGGATACGGGTCACCTCGTTGAGCCGGCCAGTCTTGTTTTCGAGAAATACTGAAACTTGCTTGGCAATCATCACAATCAGATTTTACGGTTATCAATCACTCTTTTCGCTTTGCCGGCGGTCCGCTCGATGGTTTTGGGTTCCACCAGCTTCACTTCCACTAAGATGCCGAGTGTACCCTGTAATTTCTGGGTGATCTTGCGGCGCAGGTTTTCCAGTTCCTTGATTTCATCGGAGAAGAACTGCTCCTGCACTTCGACCATAAGTTTCAGGGTATCCAGAGAACCTTCCCTGTCCACGATAAGCAGGTAATGAGGTTCAGTTTCGCTCATTTCGAGCAATATGTTTTCTATTTGTGACGGGAAGACGTTAACCCCCCTGATGATGAGCATATCGTCACTCCGGCCGAAGCATTTCTGCATGCGTACCAGCGTGCGACCGCATTCGCACCGGCCGTAATCCAGTCGGGTAAGGTCGCGGGTGCGGTAGCGGATCAGGGGGATCCCCTCCTTGCTGATCGTGGTGAAGACCAGTTCTCCCCTTTCGCCGGGTGAAACGGGCAGCAAGGTCTCAGGATCGATGATCTCGGGAAGGAAATGATCTTCGTTGATATGCATTCCTGCCTGGCATTCACATTCACAACTCACCCCAGGTCCGATGATCTCGCTGAGCCCATAAATGTCGATGGCTTTCAGCTTCAGTTTGGCTTCGATCTCTTTCCGCATGTTTTCACTCCAGGGTTCAGCGCCAAAGATGCCCACCTTCAGTTTCAGGCTACCGGGCGATATGTTCATTTCCTGCATGACCTCAGCCAGATAAAGGGAATACGAGGGCGTACAGGCAATCACAGTAGTGCCGAAATCCTGCATCAGACTGATCTGCTTTTGGGTATTTCCGCCGGAAATAGGGATTACGGTCGCCCCCAGGTTTTCGGTTCCGTAATGAAGCCCAAGGCCCCCGGTGAAGAGACCATAGCCATAAGCGACCTGCACAATATCGTTGCGGTGAACACCGGCCATGCAAAGCGACCGGGTTACCACTTCCGACCAGATATTGAGGTCCTTGCGGGTGTACCCCACCACAGTGGGTTTGCCGGTGGTTCCCGATGACGCATGAACCCTGACGATTTCACTCATGGGGACAGTAAACATGCCAAAGGGATAATTGTCGCGCAAATCGTCCTTGGCGGTAAACGGCAGTTTCACCAAGTCGTCGATATCCCTGATATCAGCAGGAACAAGACCGACTTCCTGCATTTTCCGTCTATAAGCCGGCACGCCGTGATAAACGCGTTCCACCGTATCAACGAGCCGAGTCGACTGGATCCGGCGCATCTCTTCACGGGAAACACATTCTATGGATTCATTCCAAATCATAATCCAACAGACAATAAAATAAGAGGTTAATAGATGACAGATCAGCAGATTTCAGATCAAGGAAGCAGGGAGTCTATTTCCTGCTTTTGAGGACTCCGATTGCCAGGATGACGCCCAGGGCGACTCCCAGCAAGGCGGCAAATAACACCTGAAACTGCACAGGCAGCAGGAAAGTGATGGTGTGAGCCGGAATCCAGAAAAAGGGAATCGTCTTTTTGAAGATAAAATCCCACTGAACCCTCCAATTAAGGCCCGCCATAATATCTCCCATCTTCAGGGGCCGGAACAATCCGGATAGGGTACCTCCATTGTTGACAATATGGGTATCGGTAATCTTATGGAGGGTCATCATCACAGGGGCATAAATGGTGTTGAGCGTAAGACTGATGGTGAAAGCCGTGAGCAGTCTCAGGCCTCCCATCGGTCCCGAAAGTGATTCGGCAGCTCCCTGTATCCCAAGTGTTTTAAGGAGAGCCGGGGCTCCTGCCGAGAAGATTTTAAATGCCGCCACAATGGTGATTCCCAGGAAACCCCAGAC
>CAZLDP010000279.1:0-4365 GCA_964558145.1 uncultured Prolixibacteraceae bacterium
TTCCGTCTTCAGCAATTACCGTCTGGAAGTGGAATACCGTTTTGCCGCTGTTCCTTGCAATTGCGGGGTGCTGGTGCATGCTTCGACGCCACGGGTCCTGTATGGCATGTTCCCCCGGTCCCTCGAAGTGCAGATGATGCATTGGAGAAATATCAAAAGGGACGGTATATGGCGTTAAAACATGGTTTAGTTTAGACGAATATAAGGGATCAATTATGGCCAGGCGCGGTGGAATGCTGGTATTTAATAAACAAAGGCGATGAAAACACCGCCTTTATTGGCCCCGCCCACTACGCTGCACCTGCAGCCGGCATAACGAACTGGACTTGTCAACTATGCCTTATTGCCGCACTGGACTTCAATGCAAATATATAACATTTTTAACATGAAACTGGAAGAACTCGCCGGTTATTTCGACAACCTCACCGATGGTTCAGAAAAACCCGCGGGTGAATGGAATAGCATGGTCATCGAATGCGTCGCCGACA
The DNA here is from genome assembly GCA_964558145.1 of uncultured Prolixibacteraceae bacterium. Taxonomy (GTDB): domain Bacteria; phylum Bacteroidota; class Bacteroidia; order Bacteroidales; family Prolixibacteraceae; genus UBA1413. The sequence goes on from CAZLDP010000279.1 coordinate 489, forward strand.
CCGTCAGGGTTTGGGTGAATGACCAACTGGTCAACCTTGGATACAATTGCACCGCCACAGGGGGACAGATCGCCCTTCAGGCCGAAGGCTCCAAAGTGGAGTTCCGGAAGCTGGACTTTCTCCCCTTGCTGAAATCACAGGGGATAAATGACCGCTTAATACTCCTTCCCCGGAAGGTTGATGTCGACAATGATAAGATCATATTTCGGTTTCCCGTTCCGGCCTTTCCTCATCTGAAATGGAGCCGGTCTCTTTCCCTCCCTTTGACAGCATACTCCTCTGGAATAACCTGCCAGTTATTCCGTGGAAGCGGATCGATCACTTTTTTGTTTTCGATGTATTCCATAAGCAGGGAACGGAAATCGCCCCGCGAAGCTGAAACCACCCTTTCAGGGAGCATTTCCGGGATAACTCCCGCTTCAGCCAAATGCCCGCCGCCACCGCTGCCCCGGTATGAATTCAGGGCTACCAGATAAGTTTTCGACAAATCGAAAGGCTCTCCGTTTTCCATGCCCAGGATAACCACCCGTTCTCCGGCAGGCTTGGAAACATCCACGGTATAACGGATCCCGGCAGCGGAATCAAAATTGTAGGAAGGGTGCAACAGAACAGGCTGCGTCGCCTGGTTATCCCTGAAAAGCAGCAAATGGTCCGTATCGCTTTGCATCCGGTTGAACCACAATCCGTACGAGTATTCCAGGTAGCGGTGAATTTCGATGCCTGTCAACTTCATGGTGTACAGGAAGTTCTCAAACCGGTACATCTTAAAAAGGTCCCTGACGTAAAGCATGCCCGCATCAATACTTCCCGATACCGCCAGCGGCGCCGCAAAAGAGATCTCAGCCCCGGTGGTTTCCAACTGAACCCGGTGAATCAGATCAGTGAGGGCAGAACTCCCGAAGAGGGCGTCGCCGGAAACCAGGGTATTCTCAAGCCTGCCCACTATTCTTCCGGAATAGTTCTGAATGGCTTTACGCTCCTTCCGGAATGTATGGGTAGTCGTTGCCCCGGCAGGCAGTTCCGGAACAGCTACAAGGTGACCGGCTTTGGAAATGATACCTCTCCTTCCCCCCGTTCCGGGACTTACCGTCAATTCTGCCAGAGCGAGGTTTCGGGCTCCGCTGCCCGGGTTCAGCACCAGTACATCACCTCCCTCTACATTGGTAATCATTTCGTTGCGAGGCTTGTGGTCGTGGCCGAGAACAATGACATCAAAACCCGGAACCTGGAGGGCAATCTGCCGCCCCGCATTCTCCGCCAGGTCGGCCTGATCTTCCCGGTCACCCCCATATCCGGTGTGAAAAAGGCCCACCACCACATCGGGCTTTTCCTTCTCCCTGACGATTTCCAACCAGGTTTGCGCGGCTCCGGCCATTTCACCGAAAGTAAGTCCCTCCCAAAGATTGACCGGGAGCCAGCGGGGTACGGCCGGCGTAATAAGCCCGATCACCGCAATCCGGATGCCTCCCTTTTTAACAATCGTATATGGTCTGAAATAAGGCCTGCCCGAACGCTCTTCCGTCACATTGCCGGCCAGATAAGGAAACCGGAAATTCTGCTTCAGGTGGTTGTACACTGCCGGACCCGCTTCTATGTCGTGGTTACCCACCGTGGCTGCATCATATTTCATGGCATTCAGTACCCTCACAAACAGATTCTTTCGCCGCTTCTGCACATAATTGGCATAATAGGCCACAGGAGTGCCCTGAACCAGGTCGCCGTTGTCCAGCAAAACCAGGCTGCCGCCGGGAATTTTCCTCAGTGAATCCACCAATAAACTGACCCCTTCAAGCGAACTCCTTCCGGGCCGGTTCTCCTCGAAATCGTAAGGGAAAAGAGAGCCGTGCACATCGGAGGTGGCGGCAATGCGCAGGGTAACCTGCTGTGCGTGAGTTGCAAAACAAATCAGGGAAAACAGGAATAAAGACACAAGGATATTCTTCATGGTGGTATACATTAATCAGCCCGTAATTCCGGCTTTTTTCCGGGATAAAGATAATAATCGCCCGGGAATCCCTGACCATGGACGACATCATGACCCTGGAAGAGGTGCGAAATACCTGAAGTAGAAGCCCCAGACCATTTACATTTGGACACAGGACGGTAAAATTCCGGCAGCTAAGCCGGGCAAGGAGAGGCGTTTCGCTGTTCGATGATCGACCGTTGGTTCGACCAGCACATCGATAAGAAATTCGCCGGTTTTTTACCGGACTAAATGGAAAAAATGAATATTTAGCGATTATATTCACTAAATTTATATATATTTGGTGATTATAATCACTAAAATGATGATTCATCGGATACAGGAAGAATTAATAGAAAAGAGATTATCATCCGGAAAAGCGATTGTGATGTTAGGACCGCGACAAACGGGGAAAACCACCTTAATGGAAAAGATTATCTCTAAACTGGAAAATCCCCTTGTCCTGAATTGTGACGACCCATTTATCAGGTCTCGGTTGGCTGGTTCCAATTCCGCACAACTTCGGCAGATCATTGGTTCGCATAGAGTTGTATTTGTTGATGAAGCCCAAAGGGTAAAAAACATTGGGATTACCCTTAAACTCATTACGGATCAGATGAAAGACGTCTTGCTGCTGGTGAGTGGTTCATCATCGCTTGAACTTGCCAATGAGATCAATGAACCTTTGACCGGACGGAAGTTTGAATTTATGCTTTATCCGGTCAGTTGGCAGGAGTTTTATCAACATGCCGGTTACATTTCAGCCATGCAGCAGTTAGAATTGCGCATGGTATACGGAATGTATCCGGAAGTCATTGCTCAACCCGGCGATGAAAAAGAAATACTCAGGGAAATTACCGGAAGTTATCTCTACAAAGATTTGCTAAGCTGGAAAGGAATCCGGAAGCCGGAGATCCTTGACAAGTTATTAAAAGCGCTTGCACTTCAAATTGGGAACCTTGTTTCATATAACGAATTGGCCAACACAATTCAGGTTGATAAAAATACGGTAAGTAATTATATCGATTTGCTGGAAAAGGCCTTTGTGGTTTTCAAACTACACCCTTTTACCCGGAATCAAAGGAACGAGATCAGTACCGGCCGTAAAATATATTTCTATGATACGGGTATCCGAAATGCCTTGATCAATAATTTTAACTTAATGGATTCAAGGAATGACACCGGGGCACTTTGGGAGAATTTCATGGTGGCTGAGCGGATGAAATTCCTTCACTACAGCAGAAAATATACCGGAACATGGTTCTGGCGAAACCATCAGCAAAAGGAGATTGACTATATTGAAGAAGCTGATGGGAAAATTTCCGCTTTTGAATTTAAATGGAATCCGGAAAAGAGGTTCAAAGTACCTTCATCATTTGCTGAAAACTATAATATTTCAGATGTTGAAGTTATAAGCAGGAAAAATTTTCTTCCGTTTGTCGGTGTAACCTGGAAGAGAAAATTCTTATAGCCAGTTGTCGGGGACATTATTAACAACATACGATTGATGATCTACGACTTATGTCAATCTTCATAATCGTCTTCCCCGGAAATGATCTCTTCGGCCAGATCGGGCAGCATTTTTCGGGCTTCGGCGGCGGGTAGTTTCTCCACGTTGCGCAGGTGACGCTGGATGGCCCGGGTGCGGGCTCCCACCACGTTGTCGAGCTGACCCAGACCGGTCTGGATGTTGTTCTGGGCTTTGGTCAGCATTCCCCCGAATTTTTCGAATTCCGTCTTCACCGACGACAGGACCCGCCACACTTCGCTGCTCCGTTTCTGTAGCGCCAGGGTACGGAATCCCATCTGCAGGCTGTTCAAAATGGCCACCAGGGTAGTCGGTCCCGCTACGGTGATTTTGAACTCGTCGCGCAACTGGTCCACAAGGGGTGAACGGCGGATCACTTCGGCATA
>CAZLDP010000280.1:0-4364 GCA_964558145.1 uncultured Prolixibacteraceae bacterium
ATTACCCTCGGATCAAAAATCAACGAAGTGCTTTCGTTCTGAAAGAATCCGGCAGACAGATTGGAATAGAAAAAATAAAAAAGCAGAAAATTCTATTATTGTTTCACAATTTTTCTAAATTCTTCGTCAGTATCATTAACCAGTCTGACTATATAAACTCCCGGTTTTAAACGCCTGGTATCCATTCTTTTTTTATCTAATAATCTACCGGATGAAACTAACTGACCAAGTGTGTTTGTGATTTCATATTTTGTCGGGCGATTATAATTCCCTGATTCAATAAAAAGCTCGTCAGAGAATGGATTGGGATATACATCAAATATATGTGGCCGGTTAATGTTATCTATACTGCTGATGATTTTATTAACATTCCAGGTGATCGTATCGGTATTGGTTTTCGCGTGCGATTCTGATCTGATCAGCGCAGTCGTATCCAGAACTTCAAAGGAGACCCTGTTCATGCCTGGAAGCATCCGTTCAGGATTCAATAAAACAGAATCGGTATTCATGGAAATCATTTTCCCGTTTAAAAACCATTTGGTCCGTAATGTATTCGGGACAGGCTTATAAAGATTTATTTTAAACTGTACAGATTCATTTGTTACGGTTAAGTTTTGTTGTTCCGGAGAGAAGAATTTAACAGGGGTTCCAAATTTCTGGAGAATTTTCAGGAGAATGGCTTCTTTGCAGACAGGGCAGAATTCATTCCCCAATGACCTCATTTTACACTTCTGGGACGGTCTGTACCATAACGCCGGAACGCCCGAAGTACCATGCTGGTATATTCCGACACCGTCCACTCCTAACCAGTTTTTCCATTTAACCAGGTCGGGATTTGATTCCTTTGTCATGTTTACTTTTTCCGCAGCATATCCGTCTCCGGCCCAGTACTCATCTCCGAGTTTGCCGAAGGTATGTCCGCTCTCATGCAAAACCAGTTCGTTTACGGAAGAATGGAGGGATGCTACAGCATTACTGCCTCCTGATCCGCCATAATAGGGAGTATTGACAAGTATGATTTTTTGATCGAACAAAGGAAAATTATTCATAATCACACTGTTAACTGCAGTATAATTGCCGACAACCAATAACCTGTGAATATTGTTAGAATCGAATGTAGAATTGAAATAAGTATCTACGGTAAGTTTTGGGTGTGCCGATTCGGACGGACAATCAGGCGCTGTACGGGGATGGTCAGCACCATTTTCATTCGAAGGAACAAGAATTGCAAAAACATTGAAATAGCTCCTGTATTGCGCAAACGGGGATTCACTCAAATAATTATTTGCTGATGTTTCCACCTTTTTCACAAAGTCAGGAAACGCACTGTCTTTAAAACCTTCACTCAGGAATACGATGTTAATACATTTTGTAACCGGCCCATTATAAAAAATTGTATCCACTTTGAAGATCTGGGATTTTGCCTTTGGGGAAATAAAAATCAAACCAGCCGTTAAAGCCAGGCAAACATACATGCTGCAAAATATCCTGAAAAATGAGAACATAAGGCTAGTTTTTAAAGGATAACTCAAGGGTGTTTAATGTTCTGAAATGCCGGTTTTTTTCAACGATCCCTATCCGTAACCATTTGTACTCTTTTTGGTAACTGAAACGAAGCAATACTTCGTTTTCATTCAGTTCAACCACCTGTGAACCTATTTCACCATTTTCCTGAGGAAATTCATATCTTGGACAAAGCGGTTGATTAATTATTAAACTGTCTCGAATTTTTCTTTTTTTATCAAGAACGAGACAGAAAAAATCGTTCTCCATCCAGCCATCCGGTTTAGGATCGACGTTTTTAAGGGAAGCATCAATTAATCTTGAATCAGTTATTAATACAGAATAATCACTTTGCGATTTAATAATTTTTATGGATACCAGGGCAACCTTTATTGGTTTAGGTAAATAATTACCTGACCTTAGATTTGATTTATTGATACAGGCAGTCAGCAAAATTGCAAAAGTTATTGTTAAGATAGATTTCATTTGAATATGGCTTCATATGGCCAAAGTTAGGAAAAAATCGGTTATCATCCCGGGGTGTCCTTCCATGGGTTTTTACATTGGTATTAGAATTTAATGCGTGGAGAATTTTAATGAAAAAACTGCCCTGACCATTTTGGATTATTAAAGGCTGATATCAGGTCAGGGCAGTTCATTCGTTTAATAATTATTTTCTCTTTTTTCCTAATAGAAAATTCTGATCCTTCTCTACTGCGGCAGGGGCAACCATTATATCATGGAACTTTTTGATATCGAATTTTGGTTTGCGGTCGTAGAAATATACACCATTTACTTCTCCTTCAACATCTGTGAGCTGGCAATATGTGAATCCTGACACATTTGGATTATCAAGAAGTGCATCAGTGAGGTTCTTGACGATTTCGAGTACCTGATCCGCGGTTTTGCCATAACCAATTGCAAAACGGCCCATCAGGTTCGTTGTTCCTTCAGGTGGTTTTGAAGTGGTATAACCCGGCAACCATCCCGTGCCACCATATTCATCAACTACGTATGGCTGTCCGGCGTATGGTACAGCCAGTTGTGGATTAACGATCCATGCCTTTTCGGGATTCAATGGATCAACTGATTGATATCTCTCCCTGAATATAACATGATCCTGTGTATAATCATGAACCGTGAATATATCAGTGTAGACATTGACATAACCACTGGTCGTATTAACCGGTCTGGAGGGATCCAGGGCATGAGTAAGATCGTAGAAATTCTTAATCACATAACGGTAATACTCGATATCGTTTGCCGCAGCGCGGCTCGTTTCGTTAAACGGGGTCCAGGCAACTATCGAGGGATGGTTCCTGTCACGCAGGATTGCTTCACGCCACTCATTTGACTGGATAAACAAGCCTTCAGGGTTTTGGAAGCCGTGAACACCGCCCCAGTCAGCAAACTCAGCCCATGTGATATAACCCAATTTATCAGCCCAGTAATGGAACCTGGCTTCGAATACCTTCTGGTGAAGACGGGCGCTATTAAAACCTGCATCAAGTGATAACTGAATATCGTTCTTCAAGGCTTCATCAGTAGGGGCTGTCCACTGACCATCAGGATAATATCCCTGATCGAGGACCATGCGCAGAAAGATAGGTTTATTATTCAGGAAAAACCTGTTACCTTCAATATGGAACTTTCTCATTCCTGCATAACTCTTCACCTTATCGCCCATACCTGACACGGGTTTGAGCACAAGGTCCACATTGTAAAGGAAAGGATCTGAAGGAGACCACAACCTGGGTTTGGGGATTTTAACTGTCAGAGGATAGCCTTCGGTTGCAGGAATTGAGGCAGACGCTACTTTCTTTCCGTCAGGCATTGACACAATTACTTCAAATTGATCACCATAACCGGCACCGTTGAATTCAGGAGTAATTGAGAATTCATTCTTGTCGAGATTGGGAACGATAAAAACTCTTTCAATGAATTTCTGCGGTCTGGCTTCGAGCCAAACAGTCTGCCATATACCTGTTACACGGGTATAGAATATATTTCCCCATATAGGTTTCTCTGGTCTTGCCTGCTTGCCAATGGGCTGCCTGTCATCCATCACGTTATCGTATGCAAAAACAAGGATCTCATTGTCGCCGCTCTTAAGAGCTTTTGTTATCTCATATTCGAATGAACCTGTTCCTCCTACATGCCTTCCGATGAACTGATCATTTACCCACACACGGGAATCAAAATCAACCGCTCCAAAATTCACAAATATCCTTTGTCCCTGCCAGTCGTCAGGTATTTGGAATGACCTTTTATACCACACTACATGGATATAATCTGTGTAACCGATACCTGAAAGGGGACTTTCGGGAGCAAAAGGAACAATTATCTTCTTGTCGAAAGAAGTTGGTTTTTTTCTCCAGCTCTCCTGTGGATTCTCAATATTCGATAGCATTGTAAAATCCCATGCGCCGTTAAGGTTAATCCATTTCGTTCGTTCAAACTGTGGTTGAGGATGTTCCGGCCTTGGCATATTCTGCCCTACGGCAGAAAGAGACATGACCATAAGCAGAATCATTGCAGGAATCAACTTCCCTGACGGTTCTTGTAATTTAAAACGGTTTGACATAACTTGGTCTTTTAGTAAATGCTTAATTCAAGTTACTAATTAAAAATAGAAACCAAAAGAATATAAAATATTGAACACCAGATAGCCAATGTTAATGACTATTTGCAAAATGCTGATAATCAATTAGTTATATATTTGAATATATATTTATAATTTACTGGTTAAAGTTAATCCTTTTTCAGCTTAACCGGTGGCACAAAAACCGGGGAGTATTATAATTACAACCGATTACAACCCTGATTTTCATTCTAAATTAACCCTTAGTGCGGTAAATTTA
>CAZLDP010000281.1:0-4343 GCA_964558145.1 uncultured Prolixibacteraceae bacterium
TTCAGGTCTGCCAGCCAGATATCACGTTGTTTCATTATCCAGGATTTTGAGGTAATCTTCCAGGCCTTCTTCAGCCATGAGCAGCATCTCTTCATCCCCAGCCGCAGCTTTGAAAGTGCGGATTAGTTCAGCCTTTTTGATCCTTTCAAAATATGTTTCCTACTTCGCTTCCACTACTCCCGAATCCTTGATCTTCTGCAGGGCGTCGGCCGGAAGCTTCCAGTCGTTATTGAAAAAGCCTTCCGTAATAACCTGGTCATTGGTCTCTTTGAAGAGGAAGAAATCGCTCATGCCTGCCAGCGCTTTGGCCCCTTCGCCCCCGGCAAACCGGACACCTGAACGACCCCTGTTGCTGGCAGGGGGAGTGCCGGGCTGAACCGGTTTGGAAGTCCAGAAGGGAATGCCCGAGATCACAACGACCAATTTCCCGTTGACCGGATATACGTAAACAAGCCCGTAGTTGACGGCTTCCTTTCCCAGGTGAAGGGGAAGCTGGTCTGCCAGTTTGGCAATTACGCTGTTGGTCTCCCGGGTGCCCAGGAGAATCAGGTTGGAGCTAAGGTAGTCATCGGCTGTGACTTCCCTGTCGGCCAACACCCTTGGATTGATCGTGGAAGGTTGCCTGAAACTGCCGAAAGAGGTCGAAAAATCGGCAGTTTTTTGTGCGAGGAGTCGTCTGGCCATGGCCTCTTCCATATCGGGGTTTCCCTGTGTGCCGTAAACAACAATATGACGGCTGGTGAGCGCTTCTGCCAGGGGACCTTCAAGCCCTGATTTTTTCGAATTCACGGGCGCTTCATATCGCTCGGCCACCCATTTCCCTTCGATCTGCCTGAAGGAGTGGTTGAGTTTCGGTGCGCTCTGGACGGCTACCCCGTTGATCTTCACGGTCAGAGGCGCTGCGGGATTCAGGGAGGGATGTCCCTTTAGGCGGAGGGTGAATGCCTCCAGATTGCCGGCCTGGATTTCCACCTGGTTGTTGCCGGTAAAGCGGGCGTCGATAGTGGCCAGGGTTCCCGGCGTCATTTGATCAATGAGTACCCAGTAAGCTGCTTGATATTTGTACCAGCGGGTGGAGTAATGCACCCTCTGCGGAAATTTGTTGCGCACCTGACCGTCGAACCAGTGAAAGATGTTCTCATCCTGGTAAGCCTGGACCCACACGTCGTGGCGGACTCCCGGGAATTCATAGTATTCGACCGATGCACCCGATTTCAGCAGTTCATCCCTGATTTTCCGGACACCCTCCGGCCTGACCACCGGATCGGCGCCTCCCTGGTAGATGGCCACCGGCAGGTTCAGGGCGTTGCCCATCAGATCATAGGTTTCTCCCGGAGGGGCAGGACACACCGGAGCGATGGCTGCAAACACGTCGGGACGGCTCAGCCCGATGTAAAGGGTTCCGCCGCCTCCCATGGAGAGGCCGGTAAGGTATATCCTCTCTTCATCGATGCTGAGATTGTTCCGGCATTCTTCAATGACCCGCCAGACATCAGCCTCGGGAATACCCACATAGCCCATGGTCCCTCTGGCATAGGGAGTGGCCACTACATAGTCGATGTCCTTCCATTTGGGAAATACCCGGGAGGCTTCCGCATCGTTTTGTCCGGGCAGGTTCGATTTCCCAAAAACCCGGCGCAGGGCAAGCCGGTGGTTCGACATGGCTCCGTGCAGCATGATCACCAGGGGGTATTGCTGCTGCGGATCATAATTTTGGGGAATGTAGAGCCCATAAGGTTGCTCAGAATCGTCAATTTCAGAATAAAAGGTCGCAACTTGTGGTCCGGACTTTAAGATCTGCGCCCGGAGGGAATTCAAGGGGGTGAACAGCGCCAGGGCCAGAACCCAGGTGGCTATCAAAAGGTAACTCTTTTTTATCATTATATTATATTATGTAAATCAAAATCAATTACTTGTGGATTGACCGTTGGTACAGCCAAAACAAAACGGCGCTGCCCAGGGTGGCTATTGCGCCGATGAGGTAAGAGGTTGGTTTTGATAGTGAGAAACCCTCGGGGGCCAGCATAAGGTAGGTCGAAATCACAGCGGTCATAAAAAGGGCGGGAAGGAGCGTAATCCAATAGTTTTTCCGGGAACGGAGCAAATAAATGGTGATGGTCCACAACACCAGTGTGGCCAGGGTTTGATTGGCCCATGCGAAATAGCGCCAGATAATCCCGAAGTCAATCTGGGTCAGTAAAAAACCGATGGCAAACAGGGGGATGGAAATCATCAGCCTGTTTTTCATAGGTCCCTGTTTGAAATTCAGGAAATCGGCCACTATCAGGCGGGCGCTTCGGAAGGCGGTATCGCCCGAGGTAATGGGCGCTGCCACCACGCCAAGCAGGGCAAGAAATCCCCCAAATGTCCCTAACAGGTCGTTTGAAATCAGGTTAACTATCCAGGCAGCATTTCCTTGGTGTTCGGTCATCACCTCGTTCAGTTGGTTGATCCCCCCGAAAAAACTCATGCTGATAGTGGCCCAGATCATGGCTACTACCGATTCGGTGATCATAGCCCCGTAAAAAACACGCCGGCCCAATTTTTCATTGGTGATGCACCTGGCCATCAGGGGCGATTGGGTGGCATGAAATCCGGAAATGGCCCCACAGGCAATGGAGATGAACAGCATCGGGAACACAGGAAATTTTTCGGCTTCCACATGGAAATTCCGGAAATTGGAAAGGGATAGTTCCGGGATTTGATATCCTTTGAAAAACAGGGCGGTTATCAGTCCGACCGCCATAAACAGCAGGGCGAAACCAAAAACGGGATAGATCCTGCCGATGATTTTGTCGATCGGCAGCAGGGTTGCCAGGATATAATAGATGAAAACCACCCATACCCAGAATGTCATGGTGAAAAAGTCGGGGGTAATCCCCTCCAGGATTTTCGCCGGACCGGTAATAAAAACTGCACCCACCAGAATCATCAGGATGACGGTAAAGCCCCGGGCAAACTGCTTCATCCCGTTCCCCATGTAAATGCCAATGATTTCGGTGATGCTCAGTCCTTTGTGGCGAATGGAGAGCATGCCGCTGAAATAGTCGTGCACGGCGCCGCCAAAGACACTTCCCAGGATGATCCACAGGTAGGCTACAGGCCCCCACATGGCTCCTGCCACTGCCCCGAAGATGGGACCTAATCCGGCAATGTTGAGAAACTGAATTAGAAAAACTTTCCACCAGGGAAGCGGTACATAGTCAACTCCATCGGTCATGGTCAAAGCGGGGGTGGCTCTGCCGCCATCTGCCCCCTCCACGCGCTCAAGCAAGGCTGAATAGAACAGGTATCCGAGAAGGAGAATCCCCATCGAAACGAGAAATGTGATCATACGGGTTTCATTTAACAAATGGATAATGGAGCCAAAAAACACTCAGTTTCTTAACAATTTTCAAAAATAACAAACTTCATATCGAATATTGAGGAAATAAAATAAAAATTCGTGCGTATATCTTATTTTTAGAGTACCAAACGCGACATTTTCATGAAGAATTTGATATTCCTGTATGCACTGTTTTTTTTCATACTGAATGCCTTTCAGGCTTCACCCCTAAAGCCTGAAAGTGTTGATCTGGATAGCCATCCGCCCCGGATTATCCGTACCTGTTGCATGTTTGGGTTCAGAGTGGGGGTATTTGGGATTCCCTTTCTCCGGTTGTCGGCTATCACCAGTATGGAGAAAATGGGGCAACACCATTTTTTAGGCGGATCTTCCGAGAACAACGGAGTGGTCTACACCCGCCGGGGGGGATTCATTGATATGGGGCACTTGCGGGATAATGCCGACTGGACCGCCTGGCTCTATTCTTTGCTGGAAGCCAACCGGGGTGATACCCTCATTGAACGGGACCTGGGATATGAGGGAGGTGAAAAACGACTCCGGATCTTTTTACCCACGGAGATCAGCGACAGGGATCTGTTGCTGCTGGCAGGCCGGATTGCTTATGACCTGGCGGTATGGCACGAGATTGCCACCTGGTACGGGGTCTCCTCTGTGCCGCTGGTTTCTGAACAATATTCCAGTTTTTCGGTCGAGGATACCTATTCCAATCTTCAGGGAATCCTTCTGGGCATGGAAGCTATTCGCCACGACCTGCCTTACAATGAGGCCATGACCCGCCTTGTGGCTAAGCGGTTAGGCGAACTGGAGGCGGTGGACTCGAAAGAGGAAACCGTCGCGGCCATGGAGCGTGTCCGGGATGTATGGTGGACACGCATCAAAAGATACCCCAGTTCCAAAGTGGTGATGCTTCGCAATGTCCATCCCTATGAGCCGGTCTATCCCCTTCTGGTCGAACCGGCGAAGGAGTCCCCGGTAGCCAATCCACCCCTCCTCCTGC
>CAZLDP010000282.1:0-4336 GCA_964558145.1 uncultured Prolixibacteraceae bacterium
GCTGTCACAAGAATAAGACGATTAAGCGACAGAAAACACATATGTTTCAGAAAAAAATTAGGCAAGAAGCCAGTTGATTACCCACAACGGTAAAAAAACGGAAAGCAAGCTTTTTAAAGTTTTCAAGGCATTGCTAATTTGCACTTCGACAGTCCTCTTTGACAATCCTAACTGGTCAGCAATCTGTTGGTTGCTCAACCCGTCGATACGGCTCAGCGTAAATATTTCGCGCGACCGGGGTGAACATCTCTGAAGCGCATTGTATAGGGCCAACCTTAATTCTGTTTCTGTGGCCATTTCTTCTTCGTCAAGGCCAGATTCGTTGGTCCTGGATAAGATAAATCTCCTGTATTTTTCGGTCGAGTTCCGGTGTTTGAGCCAGTCTAAACACCGGTTACGGATGGAAGTGAACAGATATGCCTTTAACGAACTTTTTATTTCATGACGTGAACCCTCAATCCAGAAATAGACAAAGAAATCCTGCACTACATCTTCTGCCAGTTCCTTGCTGTCAAGGTATTTGTTCGCAAATGCACAAAGAGTGGAATAATAAGTGATAAAGAGGTGGTCAAAAACAGCTTTGTTTCTGTTTTTCAACTCCTTTATCAATATCTGCTCATCCATTATTCCCTGTGTTTACCTAAGCGGGAAACTTTATCCTCCATAGCAAAATTAGGTTTTTTTTTACAATAAAAGCCAGAGCAATGCGATCGAAATAACGAGTGAGAGGAGGGTAAATACCATCCCTATTTTGAAGAACTCCCAAAATCCGATCTTTACCTGTTCTTTTTCAGCCGACTCGATGACAATCAGGTTGGCCATTGCCCCGATGATAGTGGCATTTCCCGTCAGGGTTGAAGCGGAGGCCAGCGACAGCCACAGAATTCCACTTGATATGGGTTTTAAACCGGGAGCATCATCTCCGTATAGGGTACGTTGCTGACGATCTGGGAGAGGAAAAGGCTCAGCCAGTGAAGTTTCACCATTCCGCCGATATCGTTGGTCAGTGTTTCCGAATGGATGAGGGAATCCATCAGACCATGGATTCGCATGTTTCATTTTTAAGTAACTTAGCCCTGTTTTAAAAGCTCTTTACATTATGACAAAGAAAATGATGATTTCGCTGGTGTTTATCTTTTTTTCGGTTGGAATTTTAGAGGCCAAACCAGGTAAGCCCATTGTGACGGCTACGTACAACCTCCGGATGAATACTCCCTCTGACGGGATCAATGCCTGGCCCAACCGGAAGGATGAGGTGAAGGCGCTGGTCAGGTTCCATGAATTTGAAATTTTCGGTGTGCAGGAGGCTTTTATTGGACAGATCAACGACCTGCTTGAGATGAAAGAGTATGCCTATACAGGGCATGGTCGTGATGATGGCAAAGACGAGGGTGAACACTCGGCCATCATCTATCATAAAAAACGGTTTAAATTATTGGATTCAGGCGATTTCTGGCTAAGTGAAACGCCCGGAGTTCCCGGGAAAGGGTGGGATGCCACTTGTTGCAACCGGATCTGTTCCTGGGGAAAATTCCGGGATAAGGAGACCCAACGTCAGTTTTACTTTTTCTGTGTTCATTTTGACCATCAGGGGGTGAAAGCCCGCCAGGAATCCGGAAAGCTCATGGTTCAGAAAATTAAGGAGATAGCAGCCGGGTATCCGGTGATTTGCGTGGGTGATTTCAATTCCACTCCGGAGACTGAGCAGATCGAAACCATGCAGTCGCTTCTGAAAGATACCTACCAGGTCACCGAAATGCCGCCCTATGGTCCGGTGGGTACTTTTAACGGCTTTGATTTCAATGCCCCCATGAAACAGAGGATTGACTATATCTTTGTAAGTCCATCGGTCAGGGTTTTGAAATACGGTGTGCTTACCGACAGCAAATCACAGCGCTATCCATCCGACCATCAGCCGGTGGTTGCCAAAATCGTCATCGGGAAATAGAGACTCCTTACCGTATTAAATCCGAACGGATGGAATGGAATAAGCGGCAGATCTCTCTGATTGTGGTCGTGGCGGTCACCTCCTTTATGGGGACCTTCCTTATTTCTTCTGTCAACATCGCTCTGCCGGCTATCGGGGCGGATTTCAACCTGGATGCGGTGTCGCTGAGCTGGATTGTTACCTCTTTTCTGTTGTCGACGGCGATGCTGATGCTGCCAGTGGGCCGATGGGGAGACAGGTCGGGCATCCGGCGAATTTTCAAGGCCGGCATAGTGATCTTCACGCTTTCATCTATCATGTGCGGACTTGCCCATTCAGGAGTCTGGCTCATCGTCTACCGTTTTTTCCAGGGAATAGGCGCTGCCTTCACCAATACAACCGGCTCTGCTTTATTGGTCTCCTCGTTCCCTCTCCGGTACAGGGGCCGGGTATTGGGAATGTCGGTGTCGGCGGTCTACCTCGGGCTGGCTTTCGGGCCTTTTGTGGGAGGAATGCTGACCCAGTACCTGGGATGGCGGTCCATTTTTCTCCTTGCTGGAATACTGAATATTGTGACCACCCTCATCGCATTTCTTTTTCTGGGGAAGGAGACTCCCGGCTTGCTTGCAATCCGGAAGATCGGTCTACAGGGAACCTTTTTTTATATGGCCGGTCTGGTTGCCATGGTGGTGGGATCTTCCCGTATCCCTTCCCCTGCGGGGTGGATGCTGATGGGGTGCGGACTCCTGCTCCTCGTTGGTTTTTGGTTCCTGGAACAGCGGTCGCCCATGCCTGTGATCGATACGACGCTATTTACCCGGAACCGGTTGTTTGCCTTCTCGAATCTGGCAGCCCTAATCAATTACAGCGCTACCTTTGCCATTGTCTTTCTCCTTAGCCTTTACCTTCAGAAGGTGAGGGGATTGAATCCCCGCGATGCCGGAAGTATCCTGATCGCGCAGCCGGTAATCATGGCGGTTTTATCTCCGGTAACCGGGAGACTCTCTGACCGGATCCAGCCCCGTTACCTTACTTCCCTGGGAATGGGATTGTGTACGCTCGGACTGGGATCGTTCGCCCTGCTTTCTGAAATCACGCCCATTGGGCTGATCATTATCCTGCTGGCAGGTGTGGGAATGGGATTCGCTCTTTTCTCCTCTCCCAACATGAACACCATCATGAGCTCGGTCGACCGCTCACAATATGGTTTGGCATCGGGTACGGCTTCCACCATGAGGGTGCTGGGACAGATCGCCAGTATGACCATAGCCGCCCTTTTCTTTTCAGCCATATTTGGAAAGATGACGATCATGGAAGTACCTGCTCCTCTTTTTATGAAAGCCATGAAATGGGGATTTGCCGTATTTGCACTGATCAGCGCCACAGGAATCTATTTCTCGTGGAACCGTGGAAAAGTCAGCCGTGCCCATGAATAAACCCCTTATGTTTCTTTTTTCTGCCGGGTAGAACATCATTGACATTCTTGTTGTTTATTTGTAGGGGAATTTTGGCCCTGCTCTTATCTTTTAGAACTTTTGTAATCATAGAAGCCATGCGCAGATACTTTTTCTTTCTTGTTTTTGTCGCCCTGATTTTGCCGGGTTTTTCTCAGACATTGCCTTCCTATGTTCCCCGGACAGGATTGGTTGCCTGGTATTCGTTCAGCGGGAACCTCCTCGACGCCAGTGGTCATGCCAACCATGGCCGCATGCACGGAGGCACTTTCACCCCCGACCGGTATGGCAACCCCAATGAAAGCCTGAGTCTGAATGGCATATCTGATTATGTGGACGTGAAGGATACAGCCATGCTGAGCCCGGAAACGGCCCTCACCCTTTCGCTCTGGTTGCTTACCGATGCCCATCACGGTTCATCGGGAGTGATCGGAAGGTGGAACAATTTCGGAGGTACTGTGGCCACTGGCCGGGAGCAATTTTCGATCGACGTTTCAGATACCAACAAGGGGCTGAATTTTAATGTGAAAACCAAAGATAATTTTACTGTCCATGCTGCGGAGGGAGACAGTATAGTGTACAACAACAACCGCTGGAATCACTTTGTGGGAGTATTCGACGGAGCGACTGCCCGTTTGTATGTGAACGGTAAAATGGTTTCCTCGAAGCGTACTTCGGGAACTATCCCGGTATACAAACAGGATCTGGAAATCGGACGGATCGCGGGAGGCATGCCTACCTGTTCCTCAAACTGGTATTACAAGGGGAAAGTCGATGATATTGGATTTTGGGGTAGGGCGCTCTCCGAGAGGGAGATCATGGCCCTTTACAAATCGTGTCCCGGGTTTGTCACAGCCCGTATCACCCCTTCGGGAGCCACTGAATTCTGCCAGGGCGGATCGGTGACCCTCCGGTCGAACACAGAACCGGGGGCAACCTATAAGTGGTACAGAAA
>CAZLDP010000283.1:0-4334 GCA_964558145.1 uncultured Prolixibacteraceae bacterium
GTAAGGATGCGACCAGTCATCGGCAGTAACCACAGAAGCCGTATGGGGAGCATTTTTCAATACATTGTCCTCAGGATCGGCTTCTCCCTGTTCTATCTCCTTTATTTCCAAGTAAATCTGGTTCATCGCATCAATAAAACGGTCAAGTTCACTGAGCGGCTCACTTTCAGTAGGTTCCACCATCAGGGTGCCATGCACGGGGAAGGAGAGCGTGGGAGCATGGAAGCCATAGTCCATAAGCCTTTTGGCAATGTCGGTTTCGGTGATTCCTGTGCTGTTTTTCAGATGACGGCACTCAAGGATCAGCTCATGGGCGACCCGTCCTTGCTCTCCGGTATAGAGGATACCGTAATTGTCCCTGAGGGATGCTGCAATATAATTGGCGTTCAATATGGCAATTTCGGTAGCTTTACGCAAGCCTTCGGCGCCCATCATTTTAATATAACCATAGGTGATGGGGAGTACCGAAGCACTACCCCAGGGTGCAGCAGCAACTGCGCTAATGCCCCCGTGACCGTTGCTTATCACCGGGTGAGAAGGCAGGAATTCAACAAGGTGGCCGGCCACGGCAATTGGCCCTACGCCAGGGCCCCCGCCTCCATGAGGAATGGCAAAGGTTTTATGGAGATTAAGATGGCATACATCGGCGCCGATCATCCCGGGATTGGTCAGTCCAACCTGGGCATTCATGTTGGCCCCGTCCATGTAAACCTGTCCCCCATGCTCATGGATCACCCTGCACATCTCCACAATAGCCGATTCGAAGACACCATGGGTGGAAGGATAAGTCACCATGAATGCCGCCAGGTTGCGGTTGTGGGCTTCAGCCTTATTCTTTAAATCCTGCAGATCAATATTCCCTTTTTCATCACAGGCTACAACCACCACTTCCAGTCCTGCCATCACGGCGCTTGCCGGATTGGTACCGTGGGCGGAGGAGGGTATCAGCACCACATTGCGGTCCGCCTCTCCCCTACTCCTGTGGTATTCCCTGATTACCATCAATCCTGTATACTCCCCCGCAGCCCCCGAATTGGGCATCAGGCTCACATCGGCCATTCCGGTGATTTCCGCCAGATCGCAGCGCAGATCCTCCATCATCAGATGATAGCCCATGGCCTGGTTTTTGGGGACGAATGGGTGCAATCCGTTGAACTCAATCCAACTGAGCGGCAGCATCTCAATAGCCGCATTGAGTTTCATGGTGCACGATCCCAGCGAAATCATCGAATGGGTAAGTGAGATATCCTTGTTCTCCAACAACTTGATATACCGAAGCATTTCTGTTTCCGACCGGTATTTTTGGAACACCTCCTGCTGCAGATACCTGCTTTTGCGTCTGAAACGCTCATCTACCGGGGAGTGACCGTTGATTTCAGAAACCGGAACGACAGGTTTGTTGGATGCTTGGGCGAATACTTCGAGAATACTGTTCACATCGTCAAGGTTGGTGGTTTCATCAATACTGATCCCGACATCCCCGTTTTCCAGATAGCGGAAATTCATCTCCCGATCGAGCGACAAACGTTCTATCTCCTCTCTTTTCACATGATGAGGCAATGATATCCTGATCGTATCAAAATAATCGCGGTTTAACTGTTTGTATCCCAATCCTCCGATCTTTTCAGCCAGAAACTCTGCAATCCGGTGGATCCTTTCCGCAATATTCCTGATCCCATCCTCTCCGTGGTAAACAGCATAAAACCCGGCCATATTGGCAAGCAATGCCTGTGCTGTACAGATGTTTGAAGTAGCTTTTTCCCTTTTAATATGTTGTTCGCGGGTCTGCAGGGCCATTCGCAGAGCCCTGTTTCCATGCACGTCGCGGGAAACGCCGATGATGCGGCCGGGTAAAAGCCGTTTGAACTCTTCCCGTGTGGCAAAGAATGCTGCGTGGGGTCCGCCGTATCCCAAAGGAACTCCAAAACGCTGGCTGTTCCCGAAAACGATATCCGCGCCCCATTCCCCGGGAGGAGTGAGCAGGGCAAGCGACATCAGATCAGCGGCTACCGCAGCTTTTGCACCACCCTCGTGGACTTTCCCGACAAGCCGGGTATAATCGATGACCTCCCCGTCAGAATTAGGATATTGTACGATGACCCCAAAGACATCGGACGTAATTTCAAAATCCGACAACGGCTGAACGACCAGGGTAATCCCCAAGGGATTGGAGCGGGTCAGGAGAACATCAAGGGTCTGGGGCCACACTTTCTCATCCACGAGCAACCGGTTCGCCCCCTCTTTGACCTTCTGACGCGACCTCGAGGCATACATCATCGACATGGCTTCGGCGGCTGCAGTCGCTTCATCCAGCAACGATGCGTTGGCAATCTCCATCGATGTCATCTCACAAACCATGGTCTGGTAATTCAGGAGGGCTTCAAGCCGCCCCTGCGATATTTCAGCCTGATAGGGGGTGTAGGAAGT
Source organism: uncultured Prolixibacteraceae bacterium (assembly GCA_964558145.1). Classification (GTDB taxonomy): domain Bacteria; phylum Bacteroidota; class Bacteroidia; order Bacteroidales; family Prolixibacteraceae; genus UBA1413. Next base: position 2,428 of record CAZLDP010000283.1, read on the forward strand.
GTACCAAACCGGATTCTCAAAAACATTGCGGAGAATCACCGCAGGAGTAACCGTATCGTAATACCCCATTCCGATATAGGTGTTGAACACCTTGTTCTGGGATGCTAATCCGAGGATCTTGCGGAAATATTGCCTTTCGGTTAATCCTTCCTGCAGACGGAGGGGTTCTTTCAGCCTGATGTTCTCCGGGATAGTTTGCTGAATAAGCTCACTGAGGGAAGAAACCCCTATTTTCGTGAGCATGGTGACCAGGTCCACTTCCCGGGGGCCAATATGACGGTTCGAAAATTGTTCTTTGTACATAGCAGTTATTATTGACTTAAAACATTATGCAGCAAGTATACAAGCTGTAAAACTAATAAAATATGACTTTTATTCTCCGGGGGGCACTTTGAGGAATGGATTTCCGGATTTTTCCGCTCCGATCGTTGTGGCGGGTCCGTGGCCGCTGTAAACAACCGTCTCATCCGGAAGTACCATCAATTTCCGGTGTATATGGGTGATCAGACTGGTATAATTTCCCCCCTCCAGGTCAGTACGTCCGATACTTCCCCTGAAGAGAACGTCGCCCGTCAGGAGAAATTGATCTTCAGGACTCCATAAAACCAGATGACCCCGTGAATGCCCCGGTACATGGATCACCTTCAGCGCCGAATTACCCCAACGCACTTCATCCCCTTCATCCAGATAGTGGTCGGCCGTCAAGGTATCCTGAAAATTGATTCCGAAGAAACTGCTTTGCTGGGCGGCTGTCGCCAGCCAGAAGGCTTCATCCCTGTGACAATATAAGGGCAAGTCATATTTTTTTTTCAGAAACGGAATCCCTAAGAGATGATCAAAATGGCAGTGGGTGTTCACCAGGGCTATGGGGAGAAGCTCGTTTTTTTCGATAAACGCACCAAATTGTTCCTTCTCTTCCGGAGAATAAAAGCCCGCATCCACAATTACACAGCGACGGGTTTCATCGGTGAGGAGATAGCTGTTCTCCTGAAATGGATTAACTGTAAATGAATAAACAGTGATCATAACCTATTATTTAGCTTACAGTCCCCTTGAGAAGGGGAACAAATACAAAACCTCCGTATTTCGAAATAGTGAAATCCTCCTCGCTGTTACGGACGATCAGCGTCATCTCCTGATGGGTTGCAGGTCCCACAGGGATTACCATCCTTCCTCCAAGGCTAAGCTGTTTCTTCAAATCCTCAGGGATGGAGGGAGCACCTGCTGTCACCAGTATCCGGTCAAACGGTCCGTAGGTAGGTAATCCCTTATAACCATCGCCGAAATAAACGAAGGGATAGTATCCCAGTTCTTCAAGGATCATCCGCGCTTTGACAAATAATTCACGTTGCCGTTCCACGGTAAAAACCTTGGCTCCCATTTCACACAAAATGGCAGCCTGGTACCCCGACCCCGTACCGATTTCCAGAACTCGTTGCATGGGTTCTACCTGGAGCAGCTCCGTCTGAAAAGCTACGGTATAAGGTTGGGAAATCGTCTGACCGGCACCGATGGGGAAAGCCTGGTCGCGGTAGGCAAAATTGAGAAATGTACTCTCCATGAAGACATGACGGGGTACTTTCCCTATGGCCTCCAACACTTTTTCATCCTTTATGCCCTTGATCTTCAGTGCGTCAACCAGCCGTTTCCGCAATCCGACATGACGGGGATTATCGTTCCAGGTCATCCGTTGTGGTTTACGGCAAATTTAGTTTAAAATTTGCCGCTTCATCTGCTTCTGAAAGAAGGATTATTAACAAACCAGGTTAATAAGTTCTCCCTGTTCGTTTTGAAAGATGGAGGCTTTGGACTATTTTTGCCGGTATGCTCAAAATAGGATTGATAGGGAATGCAGGGTCTATGGTGTCCTACGTCTGGAGTTTAAAAAACATCAGGGGGGGTCAGAT
>CAZLDP010000284.1:0-4323 GCA_964558145.1 uncultured Prolixibacteraceae bacterium
TGAGATTTGTGTAACTCTCCGCTTCCTGTCCGATGGTGTCTGTACGGGCACCCAGATGGAAAACTATTTCCACTTTTCCCCGCTGACCATCGAACCAGGTAAAAAAATCATCCCTGTCGACCAGTTGGGAATAGGATTTCGACTGAAGGTTTCGCTCCTTCAACGGATCATCATAGCGGTCAACCAACACCAGATTGGTGAATCCCGCACGATTCAGTTTACCAACAAAATAGCTGCCAATAAAACCGGCTGCACCCGTAACAACGATCATTACTTTAATAAGTTTGGTTCAGAACCCTGCGTTTCTTTTTGAAAAAGATCGTTTACTAACATAACTCAGGTTAAAATCAATTATTGCTTTCCCCAACGATTTTTTAACTCCCGGCCATAAAATGCGAAGGTACCGAATCAATGATGCCCAATTCATGCGCCCGCCGGATCAACATACTTATGGCGTTTATTCCTGTTTCGCCCAGATCAACGGTATACTCATTTACAAACAATGCAATATGCTGCCGGATGACCTCTGCGTCGATTTCCCTGGCATGTTGTCTGACAAAGGAGGAAGGGGATCCTGCATGGGCCCGACCATGTTCCACACTCCTGCGTAGAACCCGTTCAACACGCAACTGAATTTCCGGAGGCAGGGAGTCGTCCACCACGATACCTCCGAGAGGAATAGGCATTCCTGTTTCCGCTTCCCACAATTCACCCAGATCGGCTAACTTGACAAGCCTTTTTTTTTCAAAAGTAAACCTGTTCTCATGGATGATTACACCGGCATCGGCCTCTTTATGCAGCAAAGCATCTTCAATATCCGAAAAAAGTATCTCCTTTTTCCGGCCTGCCTTCGGAAAATAGATCGAAAAAAGGAGATTCGCCGTGGTGTATTTTCCAGGAATGGCTACAATGCCTTTCTCCATCTTGCCAACCGCAAGGTTTTCCCTGGCTATCAGCAAGGGACCATTGTTCCTGCCCAGGGCGCTTCCTGCACGTAAAAGCTTATAATGGCCCGCCACATGCGCAAAAGCATGAAAACTCAGCTTGGTGATGTGAATGTCGTGCCGGAATGCCCTTCTGTTTAACTCTTCCACATCGGCCATGAAAGGTTCGAAAATGAGTCCCTCGGTATCAATTTTACCGTGGACCATGGCATCAAAGATAAAGGTATCGTTCGGACAGGTTGAAAAACCCAGCGTAAGTTTCATGCTTCACAATTTCGCCGCAAATTTAGCAAAATCATGAATTCTCGTCATGAAGTCGGGTTAAAACCTTCAGTAAGGCGCTTTTCAGATTTTCCAGGGCCAACGGGATATCCCAACTGGCCTTATCACAGGGTTCCACCCGGTTTGAAATTGCTCTGATCTGTAAACAAGGCACGCCCAGCCAGCGGCACACATAAAAAACAGCAGCCCCTTCCATGCTTTCCACCGATGCTGAAAAACGATTCTTTAATTCAAAAATGGAAGACTCCCTCCCGTGACCGATACCCGAAGTCACCCCTTTTACACGGGAAAGCATGGAAGCATAATGGGTGGCATCGGCCTTTATCACCCTGTTCTCAAACGGGAATTCATCGGGATGCATAAACCCGCTGTCAAAAAGGGTGAGAATCTCATTTTCCTTTTCAATGCCGGGATCGGCAAACTCCTCTTCCACCACATTCACCACATCCCCAATGCGGAGTGAATCCGACAAACTGCCTGCGATACCCGTATTCAGAACAAGGGAATAGGGTTCTGAAAGCAACACCTGAGTAAGAAAAAAAGTGGTAAAAGTAGTACCTATGCCGGTGATCAGCAGATCAAAATGAGTGGGTCCGAAAGCATAGGTTTTGAAATAATCGGCGCCGGATCCTATAAAGGTGCATTCATCTGTCAGTAGTTTGACCTCCATGGCTGTTGCAGCCACCAGAAGTATTTTCTTTTTTTTCTTCTCTTTGTTCATTACGATTAATTCTTCCTATTCTTACTGATTTTCTGAAAAAAGGTTAATCTTTGTGCGGATTTAATTCATCTCACCCATGGAAGTCACTTTAAACAACGATAAAAGCAGTTATCGCCGAATTGACAGGTATGACCCGAAAAAGCTGGAAGAACTATCCTTTCATTATGGAAAGATCCTGTCGCTTCTGGGGGAGGATATCACGCGCGAAGGGCTTGTAAAAACACCGTACAGAGTAGCAAAGGCCATGCAATTCCTCCTTCAGGGTTATGAGATGGACCCGGTAGAGATTCTCCAGTCAGCCATGTTCAGGGAAGAATACCGGCAAATGGTCATTGTTAAGGACATTGAAATCTTTTCGGTATGTGAACATCACCTTCTTCCATTTATCGGCAAGGCGCATGTGGCTTACATTCCCAACGGCTACATTACCGGCCTGAGTAAAATTGCGCGCATCGTCGATGTATTTGCCAGAAGGCTCCAGGTACAGGAAAGGCTTACCTCGCAGATCAAAGAATGCATACAGTCTACCTTAAAACCTCTGGGCGTTGCCGTTGTTATTGAAGCTCAGCACCTTTGCATGCAGATGCGGGGAATCCAGAAACAGCATTCGATCACTACGACCTCCGATTTCACTGGTGCCTTTGAACGGGTTGCCACCCGCGATGAGTTTATCAAACTCATCGGATCCAAACTTTCCTGATCCAAAATCCGTTTACCGGGATCCCTCTCCGGCATTTTTCCCTTTTCCTGACCCTTAACGGCCGATTTCCGGAAAAACGACAACCGCGAAGAATTGCGGGGTCAGAGAAACTCCAGACAGACTGGTGCAGGGGTGGACAACTCTTTCCCGGTAAACACCGGTGTACCCTCTTCCAAACGAAAAAGGGTGATGGAATGGCTGCGCTGGTTAGCCACAAGCATATATTTCCCGGTTGGGTCAATCACAAAATTTCTCGGCCAGTTTCCCATGGTGGAAACCGTTTTCATTAGGATCAGCTTCCCGGTGTCCTCACGGCGGAATACTGCGATCGAATTGTGACCCCGGTTTGATGCATACACAAAGTGACCGTCGGGTGACAAATGGATATCGGCACAATAACTCTCCCCGGAATAATCTTCAGGCAGGGTAGACAGGTTCTGGATCAGGGTCATTATTCCCTCCTCATTCCGGAAGACGGTCACTGTGGAGGCCAACTCATTCACCACATAACAAAAGCGGTTGTCGCCTGAAAAGGCAAAATGACGGGGCCCCGACCCGGCAGGCAACTCTGCAAATGGCGGAGATGCGGCTACCAGTTTCCCTTCAGGGGATTGAACAGTATAGGCGAACAGTTTGTCAACGCCCAGATCAGCCGCAAACAGGGTTTGCCCATCACGGGAAAAACTTGCAGAATGGGCATGCGGCCTGCTTTGTCGCGATTTGTGCAAGCCCGATCCCTGATGGACTGCCACTGAGGAGGCGGGAAGCAACGATCCGTCGCCGGCTACTGGAAATACCGCCACCGATCCTCCTCCATAGTTAGATACAGCCACCTGTCTCCCATCACCCGATACATCCACGTAACAGGGATCTTCTCCCTGTGAAGATTGCTTATTCAGAAACAGGAGGCTCCCATTCCCGCCGATGCGGAATGCCACAACTGAACCTCCTGAAGGGTCTATATTCCGGGGACTCCGGCTTGCCGCATAAAGCGTTTTCCGGTCGGGAGAAATCTTTAGATAGTTGGGATTGTCGATACCCTTAAATACGCTGATCAGCGACAAATCCTCACGTTCCTGATCCAACATACAGAACGCAATGCCTTCAGCCCCCTCCGAAGTAAAAGTCCCGACATAGAACTTAAGGGGGTTGGCAGCCTCCGGCGCCGAAAACAAGAGACAGCCCATTACGGCCAATAGAAAATGAAGTTTACCCATATAATTGTACGTTAGTTGATTCTGTCTGTATCTGTTGCATGTACCGTGCCTGCTGGTTCAGCATAAGCTCACTATCCTTATTATTGCGCCAAATTAATTAAAACCGGACAAAGATCCCTGGCTAAATCAGGAATTCCAATTTCCGGCATAAAATTCTTATCTTGTACGCAGGAATCATCTTCCGGTAAAACAACATCTGAATCATGGATAAACCTGTAGTTTTCGACACAAAACCTGTCAGGGTAAGTCTGGAACCCGGCACTTACTACTGGTGTGCCTGCGGACGCAGCACCAAACAGCCGTTTTGCTCCGGAGCCCATAAGGGAACCGGCATCCCACCTGTTGCCTTCACCCTCGAAGAAAAAAAAGAGGTGTGGTTGTGTAACTGCAAACAGTCGGGCAACAAACCATTCTGCGACGGAACCCACAAAACTCTCTGAATAGAGGAGGGAACACCGT
>CAZLDP010000285.1:0-4320 GCA_964558145.1 uncultured Prolixibacteraceae bacterium
GGATTGGAAATCGAATCACATACAGTTTCGGTTTCCACAAAGTTGAGCCATTTGAAAGAGATATAGAAGATGGTTATTTACCAATAATAAACGCTAAATGGAAAGACAACGGGGTGGTGTATGAACAAACCGCCTTTGCCACTTTATTATCTTCCAACATCTTAAGCAAGGAAAGGATGCAGGCAGATGAGCCGACCATCTTGCTCGCAAAAGTCACTTTAACCAATTCCGGAAATGAATCTAAAGAGGTGCAACTGAACCTCATGTCGCGTTGTGACATAGAAGAAAAGCTGACTGAGAAGGACGGGTTTGTATTCGCGACTGATTATGAACCTAACAGGATGAGGTATTTAATTGAAACCGGGGGAAAAGGTTCAATAGAGCCCGAAGATAGCAAACTCCTATATAGCATAAATCTTGCCAGGAATGAATCTCATAACATATATATTAAAATACCCTGTATTACGCTTAACAAAGATGGTGAATTCAAATTGGTAAAAAATATCGATTATGATAGAGAATTATTGAAAGTAAAAGATTATTGGAAAAACAGAGTATCCAAAAGCACCCAAATCATTACTCCGAACGTAACATTGAATAATTTTTATAAAGCCCACGTCACTCATATGTTAATTACTGACAACAGAGAAGTTGGCTCAGACAGATATGCTTCCAGGGTGGGTACTTTCCCTTATGACGTATATCCCAACGAATCATGTATGTGCATAAGTGATTTTTCAAGAAGGAATTATAAAAAAGAAGCTGAGGAGAGGCTTGAAATGTTAGTTCATTATCAGGGGAGTAAAGCTTTACCAGGCAATTACACGGATAAAGAGGGTGTTTTTTATGGAGCCGGTGGATATTCGGAGAGTAATGGCTATAATCAGCATCATGGATGGACACTTTGGGCTTTAGCCGAGCATTACCTTTATTATCGTGATAAAGAATGGTTAAAAAGGATCTCTCCAGCCATGATAAAAGCATGTGACTGGATAGTACGGCAACGTCAAAATACGATGAAATATGATGAGGAGGGTAAAAAGGTACTGGAATATGGGTTTTTACCGGCCGGTGCACTTGAAGATGTTCATGAATATAAGTATTGGCAGGCCACGAATTCTTATGCTTATTTAGGTTTTAATAATGCGGTTAAAGCGTTGAAAGATATTAACCATCCTGAGAGCCTCAGATTATCTGAAGAGCTAAAGAAATACAAGGAGGATTTGGTTAGGGGTTTCACTGAATCTATGATAATTTCACCTGTAGTGAAACTACGTGACGGGACGTATATTCCCTATGTCCCTTCCAGATTGTATGGACGTGGTCGATCATATGGCTGGATCAGGGAAGTTCTAGAAGGCTCAATTCATTTGATCAGATGTGGAATCTTTGACCCTTGGGATGAAATTTCAACATGGATCATAAAAGATCATGAAGACAATCTTTATATAACAGATAAGGCAATTCGTGAAAATGAGTATGGCTATGCCATCGATAATTTTGCTCAAAATTGGTTTAGTCAGGGTGGTTTCAGCATGCAGTCAAATCTGCTATGCAGCCCCGTTCCCTATATTTTCCGTGATGAACCCAAGCATTATCTGAGAGCATATTTCAATGCATTTGAATCAGTATTTTATCCCGATATCTGTGCTTGTGTTGAACATGCATTGCCTACGCTGTCGGATAATAACGGAGTGTGGTTTAAACCATCAGATGAAGCCCAGTCCACTTTCTGGTTACGGATGATGTTTGTTCGTGAAAATGGAGAAGATCTATATCTTGGGCAAAGTATCCCCCGTGATTGGCTAACCGATGGGAATAACATAGGTATCGAATCCGCCATAACACATTTTGGTGTTCTGTCATTAAGTATTAAATCGCAAACCGGTCAGGATAAGATAACTGTAACACTTCATCCCCCCCTGCGAAATTATCCTGAGAATATATATTTGCGATTACGTCATCCCACTTTAAAGCCGATCCGAAACGTGACGGTCAACGGCAAGGAATATGCAAAATTCGATTCAAAACAGGAGTGGGTCATATTGCCGGGGAAACTGAATGGAACTCAGAAAATGGTTGTTCATTATTAATTCTTTGCTTTATGAAACAGCCATGTCCCTAAATGAATATGAACTTTCAATCAGGGTTGTTTCATCAGAAAATTAAATGCAAATTATTCATAGATGAGAAGGAGAGATTTTCTTAAGGTTACGAGTGGAGCAGGGACTGTATTTTGTCTTTTAACCCCACAATCCTTAAAGGCCCTTTGGGATGGCGATATTTCCGGAATGAAAAATTGTTTTATGAATCCTTTACGTTCCGATGGGCCCTGGGTGGTTTGGCATTGGACTTCAGCCAACCAGACCAAAGAGGGCATTACAAGTAACCTGGAGGGAATGTCGAAGGTTGGCATTGCCGGAGCAACCTTGTTTTCTTTTCCTCCTCACGATGGATTCCACACAGCAGTGGAACATCCTGCAGCACCTCTTACTCCTGAATGGTTTGACCTGGTCACCTTTGCGGTTACAGAAGCTGGCCGGTTAGGTATTGATTTAGCTATTCAAATAAGTGCTGGCTGGGCTACGGCAGGTGGCGAGTGGATCCCACCTGAATTGTCTCAACAACAGATTGTTTGGAGTGAATGTGTCATTGAAGGGGGAAAACGGTTTAGAGCAAAACTGGCAAAACCCCAAAGACGCGGAGGTGAAAGCGAAAGTAAAGCAAAGAAAGAATGGGATGATTATTACCGGGAGTTAAATGTGCTGGCTTTTCCGGTTCCTGAAGACTGGGGAGAAACCAACATTACCTGCAATGCAAAAGTAACCACGAATTTACCGGTTTCTGACTTGCAAAAATTGGTAGATCCTGAAAACTCAAAGCCAGTTATGAATACGGAGCAAGGGGGATATATCCAATTTGAATTCCCGGAACCTTTTACCCTTCGTTCGGTAACAATGAATCCGGGGAAGTATAATCGTCCAGCACACAGTATGGAAGTTCAGTCAAGTGAAGACGGTCAATCATTCAAGAAAATTGGAAATTTGGAACCGATGATGCAAAGCTGGCAGACAAGGCTGGCTGTGCTTACTCATACCATTCCGCAAACAAAATCCAGATTCTTCAGATTTGTCTATCATCCGGCATCTCCCATTGGTTATGATGAGCACATGGAGTCAGGCTCTTACCGTGGCTCCACCGGAAAGGATGCCATCTCAGATAAAGCAAGGAAAATGACGGAAATGATCGATCCTTTGACCATTTCCAGCATTCAATTATCAAGTAAGGCATGTGTGCATCATTGGGAAGGTAAAACTGCCCTGGTTTGGGGGCGTAGTCGAAGAATTTCTGTTGACGAGATGCCCAATAAGGCCTGTATCCCTATGGACAGTATTATTGACTTGACAAATCTAATGAATGCTGACGGCTTCTTAGACTGGCAGGTACCCGAAGGCAACTGGAAAATTATGCGATTTGGATACACTACCATGGGAAGGACCAATGGTTCAGGTATCGGACAAGGACTTGAAGCGGACAAATTCAGTCGCGAAGGTGCACGCATTGCTTTCGAAGGCTGGTATCAAAGAATACTAGACCATATAGGCCCCCGGCTATCAAATGAAGTGGTAAAAATGTTAAATGTGGACAGTTGGGAATGTGGTTCACAAAACTGGTCACCCGTATTCCGTGATGAATTTAAGGCGCGGAGGGGGTACGATGTGCCCAAATATCTGCCCATAATGGCAGGTATACCTGTTGAGAGTGCTGATGTAACGGAAGGCTTTCTATTTGACGTTCGCCGAACGATTGCAGACCTGATTAGCGATAATTTTTTTGAAGAATTGAAGCGGCTTGCCCATGCAAGAGGTTCTATTATAAATACAGAAGCTGTTCCTCCAGGAATGATGTCCGATGGCATTTTAGTACACAAAAATGTTGACTTGACTTCCAGTGAGTTTTGGGTGACCGCCTGGCAGAACTGGAAACCTTGCGACATTGCAGAGGCTGCATCAGGCGCACATATATATGGTAAAAAAGTTGTCATTGCTGAATCTTTTACTGGCGGCGGTGATTGGAAAGAGCATCCTTATGATCTGAAAGCCATGGGAGATATGCATTTTGTTGACGGGATCAATCGAATGATGATCCATCTTTGGGCTGCTCAACCTTTCCCTGGCAGGGTTCCCGGTCAAACAGGTGCCGCCGGCCTTTTTTTCAACGAACATACCACCTGGATTAAGCCGGGGAAAGCCTGGATAGATTATTTAAGAAGATGTCAGTCTTTACTCCAAACAGGTTTAGTTGTTAACGATGCATTAT
>CAZLDP010000286.1:0-4310 GCA_964558145.1 uncultured Prolixibacteraceae bacterium
GATCCCGCTGACGATCAGGCTCCCCGACTTTAGGGTGTTCATCAGGGCCACTTCAGTGTTGCTTCGCTTCCTTGCCATCACCTGAACCTCCCCCACATCGATGGATACCGGCAGTAGTTCTATGACCAGTCCGACATCGCCATTTTCGGGAACATCCACCTTAATGATCTGATTTTCATAGGAAATAAAGGCTACTACCAGGTTGTAACTCCCTTTTGCGATATCGGTCAAAACGAAGTTTCCATCGAAATCGGTGATCGTCCCTCGCGTAGTCCCCTGGATCAGCAACTGGGCGCCCACCAGAGTCTCCCCGCTCTTACCATCTCGCACTGTTCCCTTGATGTTCCCCGCCCGCACCTCTTTCAGGGCAGACAGGGAAACCAGGAGCAGAACGGAAATGATTCCTCTTCGCCATACTACCGCTATACCTGCGGAAGGATATAAAGGGTTTGATTTGAGGTCGTTAACACTGAAAAAGGGTCGGGTATGGCGGGAATGAACCTTTCCTGATTTCGTAAAAAATATCATAACAACTGCTCCTGTAATTCCACCACAAAGGTGAGGGGCCCTTGTTACAAGGTTATTTCAAAAAAATGACAGTATCATTAAAGTCGTCCTGAAACTGGAGAAATTATGCTCCCCGCAGGGGTAAAGGAAGAGGAATATCTTCTCAAATAGCTTAGGTAAGAGTTCCCCCGCTCAGAGGAATCACAGCTAACGGTTTGTAAAGGGGGCCCTGGGGCCGGAGAATACTCTCGTAATGGATGATCCGCGAGGCCTCTGCCTCCTGAAACTCTTTTTCCCGCAAAGGAGCGATCACCTCTTTAAACCGATTCTTGTCGTGCAGGTTCCTGATACGGGCCAGTGTGAGGTGAGCCTTGAAAGGGTGGTCGCCTGGAGGAAATCCCAGTTCCTCCAGTTCACGGTCTAACATGGCCGCCAGCAGGGGAACACCCTCCCAACCGTCTATGCATGCAAACAATACAGAAGGGGTACCCTTGTAGGTGAAATAATCCAGTCCCCTGACCCTGCCGGGGCAGGCCCTTACTTCCCGACATGCCGCCCTCATCGCTGCAGCAATGGGAGGCATCATCTCATCGGGAGTATCCCCCAGAAACCTGACGGTCACATGAAAATTGACAGGATCCACCCATTTGATGGCCTCTCCCCGGAACTGAGCATGGAGCTGCACCATTATTTCCCGGAGTATCGGGGAGGCATCCACAGGTATGGCGATAAAGGTCCTCTTCATGACAACACCTCATAAATAACCCATTTCAATCAGCTTAACAATCTCTTCAATGAGAATATCCTCGCCAAAGGGGTCGTATTCATCCTTCAGATTGTTCCGGAAGAGCCGGGCCACCCCTTGCCAAAAGACAGCGGAGAATCCCCCTTTGAACTCCTTGATGATGTCGTATCCTGTTTTACCGGTCTGACGGTCGATCAGCTTGATCAGCACCTTGCCATCGCTGATGCTCATCTTTTTGAACTCCTCCTTGTAGCGGTCCATCAGTTGCTCTTCCACTTTGTTGATCAGTTTCCGCTTTTGCCGGTCGGTTTGCAACCGTTCAAATTCCGGTTCATACTGTGCCAGTAATTCGCTAGCTTTTCTCGCATAGGGATACACTTTTTTCACCCGTTGAATCAGCCGGTAATACTGGCGCTCAAGGCGGGGATTCCGGAACTCCCGGCGCGGATAAACCCAGACTTCCCTGATATCGCGATGGATGATCGTATCATTACCAATGACGTACCCTATCCCTATCTTACTGGAATCCACCACCTGACCCTTTAATCCCGGGATAGAAAGGACCAGAAAAAAGAGTATGCCGACATACTTTCTCACATCTTTCATGCTTCGTGCAAAGGTAAAACGAAATCTCCAACCCTTCATTATACCTTTGTAAAGTTTATATCTTTGCCTGCAATATCAAAAAACAGGCCATGACAGAACCCGTTCCTATCCGAATAAGTTCGGAAACCAGTCCACTGGAAGCAGTCATTCTTCACCGTCCCGGCCCTGAAGTGGAGAACATGACCCCCGCTAATGCGGAGCGGGCGTTATACAGCGACATCCTCAACCTTTCCGTGGCCTCGGAGGAATACGATCAGTTGAAAGGTGTTCTCGACAAGGTATCGCGGACGTTTGAAGTCCGGGAGCTTCTTTGCGGCATTCTGGAGAATGATAGGGTAAAAGAAGAACTGGTCCGGCGGATATGCTGCAATGAGGAGATTTGTCAGGCTGCTGATACCCTCCTCGATCTTCCCGCCTTGCAGTTGGCGGGGCAGCTCATTGAAGGGGTTCCCCTGGTCAAGGATAACCTGACGCGGTATCTGAGCAGCGAGCGGTATCTGCTCAAACCCTTGCACAACCTATTTTTTACCCGTGATATTGCAATGGTTGTTAACGACCGCATCATGAGCGGCCGCATGGCCAACAGGGTGCGTGAAAGGGAATCGCTGATCATGGAAGCCATTTTTACCCATCATCCCCTTTGGGCGACACCTCCCTGGACCCCTGAACCTCAGGACTATCCCACTCCGGCCTCCTCCAGGATTACCATTGAAGGAGGGGACTTTCTTGTTGCCCGCGACGATGTCTTCATTATTGGCACGGGAGTTCGTACCAGTACACAGGGCATCGACTTTTTCATCAGCAAAATATGCGCAGCCACACCTGAAACCCGCCATATCATCGTGCAGGAGTTGCCCGCAGCGCCCGAATCCTTCATTCACCTCGACATGATCTTCACCCTGTTAGACAGAGATGCCTGTATGGTGTATGAACCCGTTGTATTTGAACTTAACAGATACAAGACCATCCATATCGAAACGGACAACGGAAGGGTAAGGAAGATTGAGCCGGAGGCCAATATCCTGACGGCGCTCAAGAAGCTGGGCATGGATCTGGAACCCATAACTTGCGGCGGGAAAAGCGATCGTTGGGTACAGGAAAGGGAACAGTGGCACAGCGGGGCCAATTTTTTCGCCTTCGCACCGGGCAGGGTAATCGGCTATGCCCGGAATATCCATACCCTGTCGGAACTCAACCGTTATGGCTTTGAGATCATCACCGCCAGGGAGGTAATCAGGGGAACCCGCTCCCCCTGGGAGAACGAGCGGTGCGTGATCACCATTGCCGGGTCAGAACTGGCCCGCGGCGGCGGCGGAGCCCGGTGTATGACCCTTCCCGTAGGAAGAAAGGGATGACCTTCATGTTTCCAGCAAACAATAAAATACCACTTCCTGAAATGAAGAAAAGGTCAATGGATGCGCTGAACCGGCTTAGTCCTGAAGAATACTCCGGCATTTCCAAACTGCCTGTTACGGTTGTCCTCGACAACATCCGCAGTTGTCACAATACAGGCTCCGTATTTCGTACCGCCGATGCGCTGCTGATCGAAAAGATCTATCTCTGCGGGATTACGGCTACACCTCCCGACAAGGAGATCCACAAAACCGCCCTTGATGCCGAAAAAATCGTCGCCTGGGAATATGCAGAACACTGTACCGGTGTGATCGACAGGCTTCGTCTGGAGGGATATCGCGTGTATGCCGTGGAGCAGGTAGAAAACAGCATCCCCCTGCCCTGCTTCCGGCCCAACCCGACTGAAAAAATCGCCCTGGTTTTCGGAAATGAGGTGAAGGGAGTTCAACAGGAAGTAGTCGACCGGTGCGACGGCGCCATTGAGATTCCCCAATACGGCACCAAACACTCCTTTAACATTTCAGTGAGCGCCGGAATCGTCCTGTGGGAAATCACCCAAAAGCTCCGTGCACTCGCCTCAGAGCATCCGGAGGAAGAATAACCACACCCTGATCCGCCATCAATCGGGATTAATCCACTCCTTTCAGGATGAAATCCCTGAATTCCGCGGTATCAAAGGTCACCGCCATCTGGTGTTCCGTTCCGTCAGGCTCAATGATCACATGGAAAGGTATGCTGTTGGTGTTGTATTTACTAATCTGAAAGTTCAGGTTGACTTTTCCCAAGGTCTTGAGGAGTTTCCCTTCGGCATCGCTTTTCCATTCTGCTTCGGGCAGAGCGGTGCGGTCATCGGTATACAATCCCACAACCACATATTTTTCGGAGAGGATACGCAAAATTTCAGGATCGGCCCAAACCGTATTTTCCATCTTCTTGCAGTTGGCACAGGCATGTCCCTTAAAAACCAGGAAGATCGGTTTTCCCTGCTCTTTGGCGCAGGCCAACCCCTGCACGTAATCGAAGTAACCGCTCAATCCATGAGGCAAATGGAGTTTATCGCCATATTTTGCAGGGCCGCACAGGAGTTGAGGGGTGGAGG
>CAZLDP010000287.1:0-4306 GCA_964558145.1 uncultured Prolixibacteraceae bacterium
TGTCAGGATTCTGGAGCAGAAGGGATTTGTGGACCATACGGCCTACGGCAAGACGCACGAATATTTTCCGCTGGTAGCCAGAAACGACTATACCCGTTCTTACCTGAAGAATTTCATGCGGAATTATTTCAGTGGCTCATTCCGGGAGATGGTTTCCTTTTTTGCAAAGGAGGACAATTTGTCGGTGGCGGAACTGGATGAGCTGATGCGGCAGGTCAGGGAGGACATCGCTGCAGAGGAGGAGGAACAGGATGCATAACCTGGTTAACTACCTGTTGGAATCAGGGATCAGCCTGACATTGTTTGCCCTGGTTTACATCTTGTTACTGAGGAGGGAGACCTTTTTCGGGACCAACCGCTTGTTTCTTCTTTTTTCCGTTCTGTTTTCCCTTTTATTGCCTCTGTTGGTCATTCCGGTGCTGGCGCCGAAGCCGGTGGTACTTCCGGAAGTAACGGTAACGCCCTACCGGAATTTGTTAGAGACAGTGATTGTGGAGCGGGAGAATCTCTCGATGGATGTGGAGCGGCTGGTGGTCTCGTCGCGGATGGTGGTAATGCTCTGGCTAGCGGGGGTGGGGGTGATGACCTTGATCACCCTGCTGCGGGTGGTGCAGATTTTGAGGATCATCCGCCGGGGAAAGATCTCCGATGAAGGGGACTTCAGAATGGTCATCACCCGACAGGGCAGCAGTCCCTTCTCGTTTCTCCGTTATCTCTTTGTTCCGGAAGAGTATACCCGCATGCCGGGGTACGACCGGATCGTTTACCATGAACGGGAGCACATCAGGCAGGGGCATACCTGGGATATCCTGTTGCTTGATGTTTTGCTGATATTTCAGTGGTTCAATCCGTTCATCTGGTTACTGAAGCGGGCGGTCCGCGAGAACCACGAGTACCTGGTCGACAGGGCGGTTCTCCGTTCGGGCATCACGCCTGCCGAATACAAAAATCTTTTATTGTCGGGATTTGCAGGCACCCAGGTGTATGCAGCCCACCATTTTAACTATTCACTATTAAAAAACCGTTTTAAAATGATGACAAAAATACCTTCCCGCAGGAGTGCGGGTATAAAGACCCTTTTTGGAATATTAATGGCTCTGGCCCTGGTGGTCGTGTTTGCCTGTGAAAAGAAAACCAGTACGAAGTTGGAATCCGGGGCCGGGGAATCCCTGACGATCGAAAGGAGTGATGCGATGCTGAAGATTTCGGGCTCCCCTGAGGCGATCAGTGAATTGGAATCCTTATTAACTTCGAGGCGATTCAATATGGAAACCGGTCAGGACACCAGTAAGCGCCTCAGTTTTCTGATGTTGTTAAGGAGTAAGGAGAATCCGGAACTGTTCATGGAAGAAAAGGTGGAGGGTTCCGGCGAGCTTTCCGCGGATGAGATGGTTTACACTGTGGTGGAGGAGATGCCTGAATACCCTGGCGGGGAAGCTGCCCTGCGAAAATTCATTTCGGAAAAAATCCTCTATCCCGTGATCGCCCAGGAGAACGGAATTCAGGGAAAGGTGTATGTTACCTTTGTGGTATCGGCCGACGGGAGCGTGAAGAATGCGAAGATTGCCCGCGGGGTGGACCCGGTATTGGACAAGGAGGCCCTCAGGGTCGTCAGTACCATGCCCAGGTGGACTCCCGGCAAACAGCGGGGCAAGGCCGTGAATGTCTTTTATACGATTCCGATCAGTTTCATACTTCAATAAGCCCCATCCTCAAAGTCCCACCGGTTTTCAAGGGATTCATCTTCCATGAAAGCCGATGGGCCAGGGAGGGATAAGCCATCAGACTTTCTTCCCTTCCTGCTTAAAGATTTGGTCTATTTTTATTGATAAACCTAACTTTACCTCTTTAGCAGCCATCCGGGTTATTAAACATTTAATCTGTTCGAATTCCTTTTTAATAGATTATCATTAAAACATTTCAGCCAATGATCAGAGTGTTGTCCGTCCTTGTGTGGTTATTTTGTTCCGTCACACTTGTTGCTCAGGAGGAAGAGGAAGTGGCCGGGCCCTGGGAGGTACAGGAATCAATGGCAGGGGAGGTGGAGAGCGGTGACACGCTGGCCCTGTCCGTCCGGGAGGGGTACGCTGAGTACCGGAGAGCGGTGGCGTTTCGGGAGCAGTTTGATTATCAGGGGGCGATGGAAACCATGCGTGAGGCGGTGAATAAGGACACGCTTAACCCGCGGTGGTGGTCGGAATTAGCCGAAGTGTACCAGCTCATGGGGAATGGTCCCGATGCGCTGGCGGCTTTCCGTAAGGCGGTGGACCTGGATCCTTCCCGCTTACCCCTGAAGGCGCGGATGGGAAGGCTTCTGCTCTCCATGCAGGAGAACAGGGAGGCTTACCAGGTTTTCACGGAGTTGCGCAGAGCCGACTCCCTGCATTTGTTTTACAACCGGCAACTGGCCATCAGCGCTTCGCGCCTCGGCAAGAGCCGCGAAGCCCGCGATTTGTTCCGGCAGGTGCTGGAGATGAATCCCCGCGATTACGGGAGCACCCTTGCCCTGGCCACTCTCCTGCAACAGGACACCGCTTTTGCCCTGGCCAGGGATTACCTGAAGAAAAGTCTGGATCTCTTCCCCGGGAACTCGCAGCTTGAGCTCCGGCTGGCCCAAAACGACTACTACCTGAAAGCCTACGACCGGGCTGCGGGAGGGTACGAACGTTATCTTTCGCACAGCGACACCTCGCTGGTGGTGCGCAAGGAGTACGGGGTGGTGCTCTTTTTTGCCAAACGGGAGGCGGAAGCCCTGCGGATGCTGGAGCCGGCGCTTTTTTTGGCTCCCAATGACCCGATGATCCCCTTTTACATGGGGTTGAGTCATAAAAACCTGAAGAATTTCGGGGAGGCCGTCGGTTACATGAAAATGGCCCGGGATCTGGCCATTCCGTGGACGCTTCCCGTCATTCACCGCACCCTGGCGCAGTTGTACGGACTGCAGCGGGAGTTCCCCAGTGCCCTCGAAGCCTATCAAAAGGTATTGGAACTGGACCCTTCCGACAGTGAGGCGCTCTTTGAGATGGCCACCACCTGCGAAGAGTTTGAAAAAGACAAAACGATAGCTTTCCAGTATTACCGCCGTTACCTTGAAAAGGCGGGAAAGGGGGCTCCTCATGAAGTCTATGCCCGCACCCGGATGGCCAAAATCAAGGAAGCCCTTTTCTTCGACAACCGTGGCCAGAACCTGCTCCTGCCTGAATAACCCAATCTGGAAAGTTCTATCAAATGGGATACTGAGAGATTTCAGATTTCCGATTAAAGATGGAATGCAGATGGACAGATAGAGCGCCAATTACTGATTGCTGATTACCGGAGAAGCACGGAATGCTGTCCGGAGAGGTCCCTTTTCCTCAACCTTAACCTCTATCTTATTCTTAACCCCGAACTGACCTTAGCGCGGCGAAGGCCTCTACTCCTCAACCTCAGCCTGATTCTTGAGCGCCTGGTACATCACTTCCACGGGATGGAGGGCGTCGCGGCCGGTGCCATCTTTGATATGGTGGCGGCAGGAGGTGCCGGGTGCCGAAACCAGGGTGGTCTCGGCCGCTGCCCGCACTTCCGGGAAGAGTACCATTTCGCCGATTTTCATGGAGAGATCGTAATGTTCCTTTTCGTAGCCGAAGGCGCCTGCCATGCCGCAGCAGCCCGAAGGAATCTCCCTGACGCTGTAATTTTCAGGAAAGGAGAGCATTTTCTTCGTGGGGGCGGTGGAGGCCACCGATTTCTGCTGGCAGTGACCGTGGAGAAGAATCTCCCTTTTCTCCCGGGTAAACATTTCCGGGGAGATATTTCCGGCATCCAGTTCGCGGCAGAAGAACTCTTCGAAGAGGAGCGCATTTTCTGCCAGACGGGCCGCGGCGGGTCGCAGTTCCTCCTTCACCAGTTCGGGATATTCATCGCGGAAGGCCAGGATGGCTGAGGGTTCGATGCCCACTAAGGGCGTATCGGCGGAGATGATGTCTTTCAGCACCAGAACATTATCCGTGGCGATTTTTTGTGCTGTACGCACCAGTCCCTTGGAGAGCCAGGTGCGGCCGCTTTCCTTGTGTACCGGAATTCGCACCTCATATCCCAGGCGGGTTAGCATCAGGATCGCTTTGATGCCGATGTTGCTCTCGTTGAAATTGGTGAATTCATCGTTGAAGAGGTAAACCCTCTTTTTGGGATTTTCGACGGAAAGGGCGGCGCCGTTGCGGAACCAGCGGTTGAGCGTAACCAGCGATAGGGACGGCAGGTTGCGCTGGGTGTTGAATCCCATCATCCGTTTAAAGAAAGGCTGCTTCATCAAGTAGTTGGCCAAGGG
>CAZLDP010000288.1:0-4297 GCA_964558145.1 uncultured Prolixibacteraceae bacterium
AAAATCGCAGGAAGCCCTGCAACACGCGTTTCAAGTCGCGCAGGGGAACAACCAGCAGGCCATTGAGACGGGACATATCCTGAAAGGGTTGTTTTCAGAAGCGGAAAATGTGGTTCAGTACCTGATGAAAAAATTAGGGGTGAACACTTCCCTCATGCTTCTGGCGCTTGATAAAATTATTGAATCGTATCCCAGGGTAACCGGGGGCGAACCCTATCTTTCCAATACGTCAAACCGCGCACTTCAGAAAGCGCTTGCGCTGGCACAGGAGATGGGCGACCAGTTCGTGTCGGTGGAACATATCCTGTTAGCCCTCCTGGATTCAGGGGATGAGGTAGCAAGGATGCTGAAAGACAGCGGAGCAGCAAAAGATGACCTGATCAAGGCAATTGCTGATTTGCGCAAAGGTTCCAAAGTGGATTCCCAGACCGCCGAAGAGCGGTTTGACTCGTTGAACCGGTATGCTATCAACCTCAATGAACGGGCAAGGTCCGGGAAACTCGATCCTGTAATTGGAAGGGATGATGAAATCAGGCGGATTTTACAGATTCTATCACGCCGGACGAAGAACAACCCGATTCTCATCGGCGAGCCGGGAACAGGAAAAACAGCCATTGCCGAGGGATTGGCACACCGGATCGTCCGCGGGGATGTTCCCGAAAACCTGAAATCGAAACAGGTTTTTTCACTCGATATGGGAGCGCTGATTGCAGGGGCCAAGTATAAGGGAGAATTCGAAGAACGCCTCAAGGCTGTGATCAACGAAGTGGTCAAATCGAACGAAGAAGTGATTCTTTTTATCGATGAAATACACACCTTGGTTGGTGCAGGGAAAAGTGAAGGGGCCATGGATGCCGCCAATATTTTGAAACCTGCCCTTGCACGGGGAGAGCTCAGGGCCATCGGTGCCACCACTCTTTCAGAATACCAGAAATATTTCGAAAAGGACAAGGCCCTTGAACGTCGTTTCCAGGTAGTCCATGTGGATGAACCCGACACGCTCGATGCCATTTCCATTCTCAGGGGGTTAAAGGAAAGGTACGAAAATCACCACAAGGTGAGGATCAGAGATGAAGCCATCATAGCATCTGTGGAACTTTCGCAACGATACATTTCCGATAGGTTTCTTCCCGACAAAGCCATTGACCTGATGGATGAAGCGGCTGCCAAGCTGCGGCTTGAGATGGACTCGGTTCCGGAAGAGCTTGATGAAATCGAGCGCAGGATCAAACAGTTAGAAATAGAGCGGGAAGCCATCAAACGGGAGAACGATGAACGGAAAGTAGCCCAGTTAAGCGAAGAGATTGCCAACCTGAAAGAGGATCAATCAAAATACCGGGCACACTGGCAATCGGAGAAAAACCTGCTGGACGCCATTCAGAAGAACAAATCTGAAATTGAAGAGATCCGCTTCGATGCCGACCAGGCTGAAAGGCAGGGAGATTACGGCAAAGTGGCGGAACTGCGGTATGGAAGGATCAGGGAAAAAGAAAGTGCGATCGAGCAGCTTAAGGAAGAATTGAAGAAAATCCATCAAACAGGAGCGCTGATTAAGGAAGAGGTAGACGCGGAAGACATTGCCGGGGTAGTTTCGCGATGGACCGGCATCCCTGTCTCCCGGATGCTTCAGAGTGAGAGGGAAAAGTTGCTCCATATGGAGGATGAACTTCACAAAAGAGTAGTCGGACAGCACGAAGCCATTGCCGCCGTTTCCGATGCTGTAAGGCGGAGCCGTGCCGGCATCCAGGATGAAAAAAGACCGATAGGATCTTTCATCTTCCTTGGATCGACCGGTGTAGGAAAAACGGAACTGGCCAAAGCACTTGCTGAATACCTTTTCGACAATGAAAACAGTATTACCCGGATCGACATGTCGGAATACCAGGAAAAATTCTCAGTAACCCGGCTGATCGGAAGTCCTCCCGGATATGTTGGGTACGATGAAGGGGGCCAACTTACCGAAGCGGTAAGACACAAACCCTATTCCGTGGTATTGTTCGACGAAGTAGAGAAGGCACACCCCGATGTTTTCAATGTGCTTCTGCAGGTCCTCGACGACGGACGACTGACCGACAACAAGGGACGGGTGGTTAATTTCAAGAATACCATCATCATAATGACATCGAACCTGGGGTCGCAATTGATCCAGGAGAACCTTTCACGGATGAATGCGACCAACGCAGCAGAGGTCATTGAAGAGACGAGGGAGGAACTGATGGAGTTGCTGAAAAGGACCATCCGGCCAGAATTCCTCAACCGGATCGACGACACCATCCTCTTCACTCCGCTCACCAAGGAAGATATCAGGGAGATTGTACGGTTACAATTCTCAAAAATCACGGAGCGGATTACCAGGCAGGGATTCACGCTCCATATCACCGAAGAGGCAGTGGAATGGCTTGCTGCCATGGGATATGATCCTCAATTCGGAGCAAGGCCGGTCAAAAGGGTGATGCAAAAATTCGTTCTCAATGCATTGTCGCGTAAACTCCTCTCGGGCGATCTGGATAAGGAAAAACCCATTTGGGTGGATGTAAAAAAGGACGAACTCCTATTCAGACATGAATAAACCTGTGAAGTAGCGTTGGAAATTGATCCACCGCTACTTTTTTGTGTGTTTTGCCCGCCGGAATGTTTACCTTTACCTTGGTAAAACCCAAAATAGTTGAAGGGAATTTGTGATATTTTTCATTTATTTACAATTGGGGAAGCGCTACATTTGAAGTGAAATGCAGCATCCTGAATGCAGTTTTTTCTAAAGGTTCAGTGCATGCCGCCAACAGTTGAAACATTTGAATCAGGGAAATCATGATAAAGAAAACAGTATTTAACAGCCTCCATAAAGCTGCAGGAGGTAAAATGGTCGAATTCGCTGGGTATGAAATGCCCATTGAATTCAGTGGTATCAGGGACGAACACCTTACAGTAAGGAACGGTGCAGGGGTTTTTGATGTGTCTCACATGGGTGAAATATGGGTAAAGGGACCCCAGGCGTTGGCCCTTCTCGAATACGCCGGTTCGAACGATCCTTCGTTGCTGGCTCCCGGGCAGGTTCAATACTCCTGTTTCCCTAACGGAAAGGGAGGGATCGTCGACGATTACCTGCTTTATTGTTTCTCGACCGACAACTATTTGCTGGTGGTGAATGCCTCCAACACTGAGAAAGACTGGCATTGGATAAACAGCCTGAACAGCATGGGCGCCATACTGGAAAACGGCTCTGATTCAATCAGTCAGTTGGCCGTTCAGGGCCCAAAGGCAAAAGAGACTTTACAAAAACTTACTTCCGTGAATCTTGGAGAACTCAAGTATTACACCTTTATCACAGGTGAACTGGCAGGGATCAGCGATGTGATTATTTCGGCCACAGGTTACACTGGTGCGGGAGGTTTTGAGTTATACTTTCCTAACGGGGAAGCCGAAAAGATGTGGAATGCAATCTTTGAGGCCGGTGTGGAATTTGGCATCAAGCCTATCGGTTTGGGGGCCCGCGATACCTTACGCCTTGAAATGGGGTACTGCCTTTACGGAAACGACATCGATGAGACCACCTCACCCATCGAAGCAGGACTGGGATGGATCACCCGTTTCAGTGGCGACCGGAAATTTGTGGATCGTGATTTTTTAGCCAATCAACAAAAAGAAGGGGTTACCAGAAGGCTTCGCGGATTTCTTATGCTCGAAAGGGCTATCCCCCGCCACGGCTATTCGTTGTACAATGATGAAGGTTCCCTGATCGGACATGTCACATCGGGCACCATGTCGCCCGTTTTGAATCAGGGAATAGGAATGGGATATATTTCCAAGGCCTATACTCCCTTCGGAACTACCATTTACGTGGGAATCCGTGATAAGAAAGTTCCGGCAGAAGTGGTTAAATTACCTTTTATCCGAGGTTAATATCTAAAACAATTAAAAAGCAGAAACATGAAAAAGCACAATTTTTATGCGGGCCCCTCTATCATGCCCGAGTTTACCAAAGAGAAAACATCTGAAGCCGTGCTGAATTTTGCAGGTACCGGTTTGTCAGTAATGGAAGTCTCTCACCGCAGCAAGGAGTTTATTGCGGTCATGGATCAAGCCCGTCAGTTGGTAAAGGAATTACTCGATATTCCGGAAGGGTACACGGTGCTTTTCCTCCAGGGAGGTGCCAGCCTTCAGTTTCTGATGGCGCCCATGAATTTTCTTGAAACCAGGGCTGCCTATCTGAATACCGGAGCCTGGGCATCAAAAGCCATTAAGGAAGCAAAAACCTTTGTGGGTGAGGTGATCGAAGTGGCCTCATCGAAAGACAAAA
>CAZLDP010000289.1:0-4295 GCA_964558145.1 uncultured Prolixibacteraceae bacterium
TTATTAAAGGCTTGGGACTTTCTGCAGAAAAAAGCGCCGTTGGCATCAACCCCAAACTTCTGTCTGCCTCCTTCACATCCAAGAGGCATATATCCGCGTTCCATTTTTGGAGGCATCCCGTTTTTTGCATTCTGATAGGTTTGTTCCGGTAATTCTTTAATCGTGTCATATAAAGTCTTGACATGGTCAGATTCCCATTTTTGTCTGAATTCAGCATAATTGATATTGTCTGCCAATTCGGTCACTAAGACATTATAATCCTTTACAAAAATTTTTTCTCCTAATGCAACTTCACTTACTAAAAAAGAAAAACTCTTTACTTCGCTTCTGAACGTAACTATTGTTCTGTCAGTAGAGCGGGAACCTTCATTGTCCGTATATCGCAACCGCAATTTTACACTTCCGCCTTTATCGTTACACTGAAAACTAAATCTTCCCTTATCTGATACTGTAACATTATTGCTCAATGCCCCAATATCCTCAAACTTACCGTTATATATCTCAAAATACCCCTGAAAGTTTTTCCCTGCAAAATTGTCTCCCCATTCAATTTTCAATTCGCGCTCTTTCCATTCCGAATCAGTAAATACTTCAATTCCCTGAATGTCAGAGCTTTCTGGATTTACAGGAAGTCTGATCTTTAGAGTACTGCGATAGACCGCATTAAACTCTACCTTAGGAAATTCCGAAGCATTTACCGGGTTAAATGTATAAACAACACGTTCCCCTCTAATTTCCATCTTTGTATCAGCATCTTGCCATTTCCCATTGAACCAGTCGTCAATAGGAGTCCATCCGGAGCCACCCCCAACCACCTCACCTTTGGGAACCCTTTGCATAGGCCAGTGATTTTGCCAGTATTGAAGCTTAACGTCAGATAATTTTAATGGATTTGATGTTTTAACAACAACTTTAAAAATATCTCTGGGCTCCTCCCAATGTAAGATTATGCCTTGTTTGTCGCGCTCCATTTTTGCAAATTCAGCGACATTCACATTACCTTCTGGTTTTTTGTCTGAACACGACATCAGCATAAACGTGAATCCCAAAATCATAAAAAAAACAACACTCCTTTTCATAGTAAAACATCAGGTAGTTATCAAAAACTTTTAAAAAAGACTATCCTCATATATTTATACATATAATCTTCATTGGTCCGGAAAATATAGCATCACAATTATTTTATCCATCCTTTTCGAAACATCATTCAGACGGGTTAGGTCCCTGCCGCTGACTTCGGCGGTGAACCAGCCTTCCATGTAATTTATTTTGCTGATCGCTTTCATTACTATGGGTCATTCGTAACGAAGGATGTTGTCGCTCTGATAAGATTTTTACTGTTCATCATCGTCAATTATTTAAATTTAGTAATACCTGGTACAGCAAAGCGCCAGTTCATTTGTCTTTCTGACTTCAATTAATAACTTTCTACTCCCGTCGGATTCAAAGGATCGACACCTACCGGCCATACCACTTTTCCTGCTTTTTGGTCTTCAGCATGATTATATGCCCCTAATTCATTTGAGTTGCAATCCAACCAGAGTGTTATTCTATGTAAATCATCTTCAGTAAAATACCCTTGTTCTTTATACCTTTGATGAGTCTCACTTAATAATGCCTTCCCCATTCTGCTTTCTTTTGCACCAAATCTGCCGGCAATGGTACGGTAACCTCCATGCAAAGGTTCCAGTCCTCTGGTACTGCCACTTCCATGAAAATAAAAAGCATACGGTTCCAGAGTTGTATAATTGGCATTGGTAAAAGCTTTTCCATTCTTCATATGACAAGAAACACAATTCTTCTCCAGTACCGGCTTTACAAGCCTTGCATATGAAAAAGGCATGGCCCCCTCTGGCCCTGGTTCCAGTTTTGAAGGCTTGCGCTGTAATGCCTTCGGATTGTTATTTGTAGTTATTGATTTCCATTTATCTTCATGGCATCCTATACACGACAGATGCTCTCCCGGGTGAACATAGGTTATTGATCGCATCGACTGAATCGCCATTCCCTGGGCATCCAGTGCCTGAAAATAAATTGACTTGCCCACTGGAGCCTCAAAATAAGCACTGCCGTCATCCTCAACAGGAACAGTACCCAGTACCATCCGCGCATTTGAACCCTCACCATAACCAATCTCGGGTATATGCATATCGGGGAATTCGATAGGCCGGGGAAATGCTTCAATGATGCGGAGCGAACTGATTTTCGTATTCTCCGGCCACTCAAAATCCGATTCATAAATATTTTGAATACTGATCACAGCCTTATTATGTGAAGCCAACCCTGCTCTTTCACCCTGGAATGTCTCTGTCGGAATCACGGGGGGTATCGGCCTTGCCTTAACCGGAATAGGGTCATATACAAAAAGATCGACTGGCGCTGAGAATAATAGCGTCCGGTTGCCAAATTTATCGATCAGGAAAACATTCCGGGAATGAAGTTCAGATGCGATATAAAAATCAATGCTTAATGGCCAAGCCGTCACATAATTAGCTTGTTTATTGTCTAAATATGCGCCATCAACCGGCAATTTGCCGCTCCCGGTTACAACTTTCACCTGCGACATTTTATTGTCATCCGGTACGGATATATCAATCATTATGATTGGACCGGCTGCATGGGTGTGGTGCCCGGTTGCAATTGCAGAATACTTAGCTGCTTCACCAGGTATCGCCCTGATATACTGCTCCGCCCATGGGCGGTCGGCACGACCGTCGTGCGCGTTTTCTTTGTTGTCAAGTGTGCTGTGGGGGTAAGGATAATTTGCATGAGGCGCCCGGGGATCACGTCCGTCAGGATATGAAATCCATAAATGGTGGGCAGCGCTAAAATCCCTGTCAACATAGTCCCATCGTGTATAAACCAACCTTCCCTGATTGTCTACACTGGGATGCAGTTCGTTAATTTCGTTCCAGCTTATCGGATATATATCGGTACCATCCTCTTTCATTGAATATAGTGTAGCGCCTGGTTCATAATCTTTTTCTCCACTGCAACGGTTACTTAACAAACAACGTTCTGAAACAAAAACAATCCTTCCATCAGGAAGCCAGCAAGGACTGTAATCTTTCCATTTATCCCCTGTAACCTGTGTTAAATCTGAACCATCGATATTTACCTTGTAAATATGAAATGGAGTAGGATAAGCATTATAAGTATAGGGGAAATCAACTTTAATGCTTTTATCTGCAAAACTAAACAAGACCTCCTTGCCATCAAATGACAAATCAGGTCCCTCGAAAACGCGGTTGGCATTATCATACAACGTTTTTCCCATATTTTCACCGGAGACCACTTTGGCCCCCTTAAGAATGTTTTTAAAAACCGGCTTTGAGGATTTAAGTCCGCTGACCAAATATAGCCCCCCGCCTGCTGGTGGATTGTATACACTGTTTCCTTGAATTATACCGGGGTGCCCTTCTTTGCGAGAAACAAAAAGAATGCTGTCAAAATTGAATAATGGATTACTTAATGAAATTTCCCTGTTCAACAATCTCAACTGGTAATACAACTGTTTCTCCTCCTTAGTGGTGGCTTCATCCCTGCCTTCCGGCAGTAATTCGAGTTTTGATTTTATCAAGTTCAAACGTTCCTCCATTTGAGAAAGATCTGAAATCCCGTCCATATTTTTTATTTCTTCGAGTAATGATTTTGTTCGTCGAAAAATCACATCCGCAGGATTTCTGTCTGATTTCCACACCACAGCATTGGAATCCAATAAATTCGGATTGATGCTGTATTCTTTCTCCAGCCAGTATTGCCAATGACCACGCGTTTGCTCTTTCAGCATTTCAAACTCCATTTCCCATAGCTGTTCACTGATATATCTTGTGTCCGGAACTGAGTCAGCTTTTTGCCGAATGTCATTACAGCCTGTAATACATGCGATTAGCGAAGTACCTATTGCGAATGTAATTAATATCAGTTTATAAATATTTTTTTTCATTGCAGAATGATTTTATATGTAACGGTATAATAGTGATCTCTTAACTGGGAATTTGTTGACACCTGTTAAATCACGACGAAAAAAAGTCCAGCTTCACGGGTTTCTCCGCTAATGTTTTCATTGATGGCCTGGATTTTTCCAGCCAAATACTTTTTGCGGCAATCCCATCGAATCTCCCTTGCTTTTGATTCTACATTTTGTTTTTTCTCATTCATTTTTGAACTTTTTATTGGTTATAAAATTATAAGGATCCAACTCTCACCTGACATGACGTATGACAACGGGTCCGAGCAATCCTGAAGGAAGGAGCTTGTCGTATTTCGCCCAGTGACACAGGGTCGCCACTGTG
>CAZLDP010000290.1:0-4277 GCA_964558145.1 uncultured Prolixibacteraceae bacterium
TTCGTGAATAAGATGAAACCGTATCCCCTCCTGCAATACCTGGGAACAGGCATTTATGGCCCCGGTTATTTCCATACGCTGGGCGCTTACCAGTTCGGATGGGGCGCCCTTTCCCGCTGGGTGCCCGAAAAACATACCACCCGCACCTTTGAGATCCCGGCTTGCGGGACGGCCCTGGTATCGGAACGCAATGAGGAGATATGCAGCTTTTTTTCAGAAGATGAGGCCATCCTGTATAGTTCGCCCGGTGAAATGATTGAAAAGCTGAAGTATTTCATGGGCCATCCCCGTGAACTTGAAGAGGTCACCCGGAATGGATTTGCAAAAATTGCCGGAGGAAGGTTCAGCTATGAAAACCAGTTTAGGGAAGTATTGATCAACGCGGGAATCTTATTGCCCACTTCCTGACATGAAAGTTGCCATCGTACATATCCTGCCCCTGGAATTCTATCCGCCTGTCACCAACCTGCTCAATATTCTGGCGCTGAGGACAGACCTGGAGGTGATGGCAATCTCCTCAAGAAATCACAAACAGCGGGAAAACTATAAGCATCCGGGCATTCAGGTTCATCGGATTACATACCCTGCTTATACGAAGAGGGCGTTCCGGAAAATGGTCGCCTTAGCTGAAATCATCCTGTGTCCTCTCGTTTGGCTCATCCGGTTCCAGCCGGATGTGCTGCTTTATTACGAACCCCATTCAGCGTACCCCGTTTACCTCTATAAAAAATACGTACGTCCGTCGGTCAGGCTGTTCATCCATTACCACGAATACTACACACCGGATGAATTCAGGGTCCCCAATATGAAAATGGTGGAATTCTTCCACCGGAAAGAGGAGCGCTTCCTGTATCAACAAGCGGAGTGGATCTCTCAGACCAACCCTTTTCGTCTGGATTTCTTTTCAAAGGATTACCCCTTCATCCCAAAGTCCAAACTGCATCTATTGCCCAATTATCCGCCTGAAAGCTGGAAGGAGAGCAGGTTGCAATCATTTGCAGGCGGTCGGGTAAAACTGCTCTATCTGGGCGCCTTGTCGTTCGAAAATACCTATATCCGGGAAATGGTTGATTTTGTGAAGAGGAATTCTGATAAATTGAGTATTGATATTTATTCCTACAAATTGTCGGATGATGTTGCTGCTTATCTGAGTCATCTTCATTCAGAGAATATACATTTTTATGAGCAAGGCGTTGAATATGAGAAAATCCCTGAAATTGCCGGTAAATACGATGTAGGGCTGATCCTGTATAAACCGCATAATCCCAATTATCAATACAACGCACCCAACAAACTCTTCGAATACCTCGTCTGCGGACTGGATGTCTGGTTCCCGAAGGAGATGATCGGCACTTATCCTTACATCACCGAAGGTACTTACCCCAAGGTGGTCAAAACCGACTTCGAACGGCTGGACGGGCTCAACGTGGAGGAGATGATCTCGCATGAAGGGCTGACCTTGAAATCCTCGGAATATTTCGCCGAAAAGGTGTATGGTGAGTTCATTGATCAATCTATTATTCCGTGAGTTATCCACGGATGGAATTTATTTTGTCCGCGGATGAATAAAGGAGATTTTTTCCCTTAATTTGCGGACCAATTTACGATAACAGCCGTATCCTTATCAATTAAAGATGGAACGACGACACGCAATACAAAACTCCGATTATTTTTTCATCATCCTGATGACCATTATGCTGGGGCTTATTTTTCCCCACCCCATCACCATCCTGGGCATCGGGTTTTTCGCCTGGTTTTTCATGTTCTTTTTCCGGGAGATCAACAACCGGCTGCCGGTCGACATGGTAATCGTGCTGATCGCCACCCTCCAGTGGGTAGTGGCTCCTGCCTTGAGCTACCGCCTGGGCATCGACCACTACAAATTCCACATGTACATCCCCGAAACGGAATACATGGCCCTTGCCGTGCCCGCAGTATTCCTGTTTTACCTGGGTATACGGATTTTTCAGAACAAGGAGAATGAATATGCCATCGTGGAAGAGGTTTTCAAAAAGCTCCCCTCCCTTATTCAGGCCAACCCTGCGTTCCCTGTGGCATTGGTCTTCATAGGGCTCTTCTTTACCTATTTCGAACGGCAATTCCCGGCTTCTCTGCAGTTCGTGGCCTACCTCTTTTCGGGACTTAAATACATCGGACTTATCTACTTCATCTTCCTGCGCTGGCAAAATGGCATCTGGCTGGGACTTTCCCTACTGATACTGACTATCTACACCTCGCTCCGTGCAGGCATGTTCCACGATTTTATCCTGTGGGTGATTTTCACCGGTCTCTATGTAGCTCAGATTCTAAAGCCCAATGTGCTGGTAAAGTGGATTGCCACAGGGATTCTGATAGTTCTCCTTCTGATCATCCAACTGGTGAAGGTGGAGTACCGGGAAATGCTCTGGGCCGGAAAGATAAAAACGGGTTACATTACCACCTACACTGACCTGGTCAAGGAGAATCTGGAAAAACAGGAACTGGCAGGCACTTCCAACTTGCAGTCAATGGTGATCCGCCTGAACCAGGGATGGATCATCAGCAGGATTATTTCCCGGATTCCTGAAGTTGTGCCCTTTGCAGAGGGGGAGACCATCCGGGAAGCCATCAAAGCCTCCATAGCTCCGCGACTGGTCAATCCGGAGAAAAAAGGAGCGGGAGGCAAGGAAAACTATGAACGGTTCACAGGTTATCAGCTCCTTCGTACCTCCATGGGGATCAGCCTCCTGGGCGAGGGATATGCCAACTACGGAAAAACCGGAGCGCTCATTTTCATTTTCTTCATGGGAGTCTTCTACTCTCTCCTGCTTCGGCTGGTCTACTTCCTGGCACGTTCCTATCCTTCCCTCATACTCTGGATTCCCCTGCTCTTTCTCCATGCCATCAAGGCGGAAACCGAGCTGATCGTCATCCTCAACTACATGGTAAAGAGCTTCCTGCTGGTGCTGCTGATGCTGTGGGGATTTTCCAGGATACTCGGATTGAAACTTTGATCGAAAAGTGAAAAGTGGAAAAGTGCGGAGCGAAGCAGCTTGCTCCACAAGCCGGAACGAAAGGAGAGAGGACAAATAGGTTCTGTCGATCCTTCGGGGCGCCTGAATCCGGGTTTGATCAGCGTGGTTCCCGGGGTAAGACGTTCGGGAAATCCGCCTTTACCCTGTAAATGGCAGATCAATATCCTGCTTTTCGATTCATGAATTTTGATAATGAACGTTAGGTCGGTATTATGGTCGGCGATTATGAGAGTACCCTCTTCATTCAGGGGAACTGTGCCGGAAAAGTATAACCGTTCATGTGCGAATTAATCACTTACATATTCCGAAACCCTTCCCCGGCTTTCCACAGCGTAGAGGAAGTATTTAACGCTGTCATTCCGGAAATTGCAAAACAACTCCCGGTCAGCCGGATGGAATTGCCTTTCCCCTCCTGCCGTGGGGGTGTACTGAAAAACCTGGTATCCTTTCGGAAAGAGAAAAACAGACTTTACCACATCACCGGACAGGAATACTATATAGCCCTGCGGACAGGCAGAAACACTGTTCTCACCATCCACGACGTGGGCTCTGCCTTCAGCGGGAAATGGCTTCGCGACACCCTGGTCCGTATCTTTTGGTTCTGGCTGCCTGCCCTGATCGCCCGCAGGATCACCGTGATCTCGGAATTCTCCCGGGGGGAACTGGTTAAACTGGTACCCTTTGCTGCCTGTAAAATAAGGGTGATTCCCAATCCCCGGAATCCTGCGATGGAATACCTGCCCAAATCCTTCAACGCGGAGCGGCCGGGAATCCTCCTGATGGGCACCAAATCCAACAAGAACCTTGAGCGGATTATTCCGGCCTTGAAGGATATTCCCTGCCGGCTGGTGATTGTGGGTAAATTGAGCAGTGAACAACTCTCCTTGTTGGATAAGACAGGTTTTTACAGGGAATCCAATCCCTTGCTTCTCATGGAGAATGAATATCATGAAACCCCGGGATTGAAGTCCCCCAAGGAGCCTGTTCCGGTCAGTCGGGAGGATGTAAGGGTCAATTCTGCAATCCGCAATACCTTTGCCAATTACCACAATCTTCCCTATAAAGAAATCCTGGCGCTGTACCGGGAGTGTGACCTTCTCTGTTTCGCCAGCACTTACGAGGGGTTCGGACTGCCTATCCTGGAAGCCCAGGCCACCGGAAGAGCGGTGGTCACCTCCACCGTGGCATCCATGCCTGAAGTGGCGGGGGAGGGCGCATGCCTGGTCGATCCTTTCTCCGTCGACGCCCTCCGGGAAGGGGTGG
>CAZLDP010000291.1:0-4277 GCA_964558145.1 uncultured Prolixibacteraceae bacterium
GTAAAATTGTGACCGAGGTGACGCCCTTCTCCACGTTTTATCCGGCCGAAGCCTACCATGACAATTACTACGCCCGGAACACCTCCCAACCTTACTGCTCCGCGGTGATTTCCCCAAAACTTAAAAAGCTGGATCACTATTTCAAGGAAAAATTAAAATAAAAGACTTGAACCTTAGAATTAGAATTGGTGTGTCTGAAAAATGATGTACCCGTAAACTGCATAGCGGGCAAGGCGGGTAAGTGCCGCCAGCAGGAAACCTTTGACCGGATAACCTGAAGCGCCCACTACCATACAGGTGCCCGACCAGGGAAGGGGGGTGGCAGCAGCCACCACAATCAAGAACAAACCCCATTTGCGCACCAGAGGCATCAGTTTCGCAAAGAATTTCCGCTGGAAATAGCGAAAATATAGCGCCCGGTTCAGGTATTTTCCCAGGAAAAAGGTGAAGATCCCTGCTCCCATGGAGACACCTGCAAAGAAGAACACATGCAGTACGTACATGAGCAGGCTTCCTTTATGAAGCGCCCAGACCATAAAGAGTTCAGGGGGAAACAGCCCGAAGAAAAATTCGGAAATGAAGTACAATCCGTAAATCTGTCCCGGCTTCGCATAAAACTTCTCGATCCAGTATTCCGGATTGTCCTTGTAAACCAACTCAATAAAAAGGATGTACGCCCCTGCAAGGAGCGAGAGCCACACCAACCCTTTCAGCAGGTTGACCAGAAAAAAACGCAAACGGGGGTATTTGGAAAAGCTCATACAAAACCCTTAGTTGTGTCCTGTGTGTTTAAAACCGTATACAGTCCCTCAGTCTCCCAGTCTCTTCTTCGTTCCGGGGTTCAAAGGCTGCGCCGTTCAATGCCTGCGGCGTTCAAAAGTTCAACAATTGTTCAATCAGTCCACGTTATTTAAGCATTGACAAATTGTTCATTGTTCATTGGTAATTGCTAATTGTTAATTCAGCTTCGCTGCCTTTTCTGTCGTCGCTCGGCATAGCACAAGCAAGCTTGGCTCTGCACTCGCTCCTAAGAAAATTGCTAATTGCTCAGTCCCCTCTTCCGCAGCAGTGGATCGATATCAGGGTCTTTTCCGCGGAACTTGCGGTAGATATTCATTCCTTCGTCGGAACCCGAACGGGCCAGCAACTCACGGAAACGTGCTGCCACCTCAGGATTGAAAAGATCGCCGGTCTCCTTGAAGGCCTCGAAGGCATCGGCATCGAGTACCGCGGCCCACAGGTAGACATAATAGCCTGCCGTGTAACCCCCGGTGAAGGTATGCGAGAAATAGGTGCTCCGGTAACGGGGCAGGATTTCAGGGATCAGCCCGTATTTCTCCATTGATTTTTTTTCAAATTCGCGTACGTCGGTAATCACCGGATTGGTGACGGTATGGTAGTCCATGTCAAGTAGGGAGGCGGCGATATATTCGCCCGTGATAAAGCCCTGATCGAAGGTACCGGCAGCCTGCAGCTTGTCAATCAGGGTGTCGGGAATCGCCTCGCCGGTCTGATAATGTTTGGCATACTCCTTCATCACGGAAGGTTCGGCAGCCCAGTTCTCCATGATCTGGCTGGGCAGCTCCACAAAATCACGCGGCACCGAACGGCTCGTCCGGTTATAGGGTTCGTCAGCGAAAAGACTGTGTAGGGCATGTCCGAATTCGTGGAAGAGGGTCGTCACCTCGTCGAAACTCAGCAAAGCGGGTGTATCCCCGGCAGGACGGGTAAAATTCATCACCATGGAAACGATGGGATAGATGTGTTCGCCGTTTTTATATTTCGAAGAGCGGAAACCGGTACACCAGGCTCCCACCCTCTTTCCATCGCGCGGATGGAAATCCATGAAGAGCACCCCCACGTGCGATCCGTCGGCTTCCTTTACCTCGTAAGCCACCGCCTCTTCATGGTAAAGCGGAATGTCCCCCCGCTTCTCAAAGGTGATGCCATACAGCTTATTGGCCGTATAGAAAATCCCTTTCACCGCATTGTCAAGGGTAAAGTAAGGTTTAAGTTGTCCTTCGTCAAGGTTGAATTTCTGTTTGCGCAACTTCTCGCTGTAATACCACCAGTCCCAGGGCGCCAGTTTGAAACCGCCCCCTTCGCTGTCAATGATCTGTTGCATGGCATCCCGGTCGGCTTTGGCAATCTTCATGGCCGGGGTCCAGAGTTTCAGCAGAAAATTGTATACCGCTTCCGGAGTCTGGGCCATGTTCACGTCGATCACATATTCCGCGAAATTGTCGAAGCCAAGGAGCCGGCCTTTTTCATGACGCAGTTGTACCAGTTTTTTAATGATCTCCTTGTTGTCAAATTCGTTGTCGTTGTCGCAGCGCATGAAGTACCCCGTATAAAGTTTCTCGCGGAGGGCACGGTTTTCAGCATATTGCAGGAAGGGAAGCATACTGGGCTTGTCGAGGGTGAAAACCCATTTCCCCTCCATGTTGTCCCTCTTTGCCTGTTCGGCCGCCCTGAGCACTACATCTTCGGAAAGTCCGGCCAGGTCGGCTTCGTTGTCGATCACCAGCCTGAAATTCTTGTTGCTTTCGGCCAGCAGGTTCTCACCGAACTGGAGCTGCAGTTTGGAGATCTGCTCATTCAGTGTCCGCAGTTTAGCTTGATCTTCTACTGAAAGGTTGGCCCCGCTGCGCTCGAAATCCCGGTAAAATTTCTCTACCAGCCGGAGTTGCTGAGCGTCGAGTCCAAGCTCGCTGCGCTTGTCATACACCGCCTTTACACGCCGGAATAACTCCGGATTCAAGGAGATGTTGTCGCGATGGCGGGTCATCTTGGGAGTCATCTCGCGGGCCAGAGCCTGCCGTTCCGGATCGGTGATGGCTGAATTCAGTGGTCCCGAAACATTCATCACCTTAGTGATCAGTTCACCCGATTGATCATAGGGCAGAATGGTGTTCTCAAAGGTGGGCTCTTCAGGATTATTCACGATAGCGGCTATCTCAGCCTCTTGGAGGGTTATCCCTGAGTCGAGGGCGGGCATGTAATGCTCCAGTAAAATCTCATCAAACGGCGGAACCTTGAACGGAGTTGTATATTCCGTAAAAAAGGGATTTACCATATCAGTTGCGGTTTCTTTTTTCTGGTTCGTGCAGGCGGCTAATACCACCCCAGCGAGCCACATCATGTAAAAAATTTTCTTCATTTTGGTTGTACTGTATCAGTTTGATCGCAAAATTAACAAAAAACTGCAAAGCCAAAAGCCACATAGATAGATGGCAAGATCTTTCATTAAACGGAATTCAGAAAAGGATACTTATCAGTGTATAACAGGCCATTAAAAAATTGTTAACAACTCTCTTAAATAATGCTTACTTAATTAGGGTTTAAACATGATTTATCCAAACTTACAACGCTGCCCGGAGCCCCTACCCTCCGGGCTCTTTTTTTATTTGCTTTTGTCAGGAATTATATTTAACTATGACCCGCTATTGTTTAACTATAAAAGCTCAAATTATGGGAATTTTATATTGGATCCTTTTGGGCCTCGTGGTAGGCCTCCTCGCCAAACTCATTGTTCCGGGTAAACAGGGCGGAGGTATCATTTTAACCATTATTCTCGGTATTGTGGGCGCCTTTTTGGGAGGCTGGATTGGCAGTTTGCTGGGAATCGGATCAGTCGACGGATTTAACCTGACCAGCATTCTGCTGGCAACCGGCGGTGCAATTATCGTGATCCTGGTTTACAGTGCGCTGAAGAAAAAAAGCTAAATTTAACATCATTTTATGATTCAGGGGCTTCAAGAGCCCCTGATATGCCTTATCTTTGTAGGAAAGAGAGTTATGAAACGAATATTTGACATCTTTTCCGCAAGGATAATGTTTTGGATTTGTCTGCTTTTTCTATCCCTGAAGGCAGCGCCGCAGCAAGTGGATCACTGGGAAGCCCTCGTAAGGGCAGAGAATCAGTGGAGTTATTTTCTGGGCACCAGTGAACCTCCTTCCAATTGGAACGCTCCGGAGTTTGACCCCTCTTCCTGGGAAACAGGACCTGGGGGGTTCGGGTACGGTGACGACGACGACGCCACCGTTATTCCTGCTGTTCCTTCAGTCTACATCCGGCATACTTTCCAGATTCTCAGGGTTGAATCGATTCAGGCCCTTTTGCTGTATGCCGATTTCGACGACGGATTCGTAGCCTATCTGAACGGCGTGGAGATTGCCCGCGCCAACATGGGAACGACCGCCAGGCCACCCTTTAACCAATATGCCCCTGCCTGCAGCTTCCAAGCCCAGATACCAGCAGGAATGGCTCCTGCCCG
>CAZLDP010000292.1:0-4256 GCA_964558145.1 uncultured Prolixibacteraceae bacterium
ATCTTCGGTAATGGCAATGGTTGCGCCGGTATCCGCCTGAATCCCCTGGATGATTTTCCCGCCGGGACCGATCACTGCCCCGATCATATCCTTGGGTATCAGTATCACCTCGATTCGCGGCACGTTGGGTTTGTATTCTTCACGGGGAACCGGTATCGTTTCCAGGATTTTCCCGAGGATGTGAAGCCGTCCTTCCCTGGCCTGTTCCAGCGCCTGGGACAGAATTTCATAAGACAATCCGTCTACCTTGATGTCCATTTGGGTTGCCGTAATCCCCTTTTCAGTACCAGTGACCTTAAAGTCCATATCGCCCAGATGGTCCTCGTCGCCTAAAATATCGGAGAGAACCGCATATTTGGTGACGCCTTTGTCGGTAATCAGACCCATGGCGATACCAGACACAGGCCGGGTGATTTTCACGGCGGCATCCATCAGCGACATCGTTCCGGCACACACGGTAGCCATCGAGGAGGAGCCGTTTGACTCTAAAATGTCGGAAACAATCCGCACCACATAAGGCAAATCGGCAGGGATCATCCTTTTGAGAGCTCTGAGGGCCAGGTTTCCATGGCCGATCTCACGGCGACCCACCCCCCTGGGCACTTTGGCTTCGCCCGTGCTGAAGGAGGGAAAATTGTAATGAAGCATGAACCGGTCGGCACCCTGCACCGTGACGCCGTCGATGATCTTCTCATCCATTTTGGTTCCCAGCGTGGTGGAGGCCAGGGCCTGGGTTTCACCACGGGTAAAGATGGCGGAACCGTGGGCTCCCGGAAGGTAGTTGACTTCACCCCAGATAGGCCTGATATCACGAGGGCCCCGTCCATCCAGACGGATACCCTCATCGAGAACCATCCGGCGCATGGCTTCCTTCTCTACATCGTGGTAGTATTTCTTGATCAGCTTTTCATGAAGAACCAGGTCTATTCCCTCTTCTCCTTCGCGACTGGCTTTGTATTCCTCAATATAGCTGTTGCAGAGGCCTTCAAAAGCGGCCAGCCGCTCCTGTTTGTTGGTAATCTGCTGCCTGACGATTTCATAGCAGGGTGCGTACAGGTCGGCTGTTACTTTGGCCTTCAGTTCCTCATCGTTGGTTTCGTGGCAATATTCGCGTTTGACCACACCCAACTCGGCAGCCATCTCTAACTGAACTTTGCAGTGTTTTTTAATCTCCTCGTGGGCAAATTTAATCGCTTCAAGCATTTCCGCTTCCGACACTTCGGCCATTTCGCCTTCCACCATCATGATGTTATCGTAGGAGGCGCCGACCATCAGATCAATGTCGGCATTCTTCACCTGGGAATAGGTGGGATTGATCACCAGCTCTCCGTTGATGCGGGCTACCCGTACCTCCGAAATCGGGGTTTCAAAAGGAACATCCGATACGGCAATGGCAGCAGAAGCAGCCAATCCGGCCAGTGCATCGGGCATGGTTTCGGTTCCGGCCGAGATCAAGGAAATCATCACGACGGTTTCCGCATGATAGTTGGCCGGGAAGAGCGGACGAAGCGCCCTGTCGACAAGACGGGCTACCAGAATCTCTTCATCGGAGGGACGACCTTCACGTTTCAGAAAACCTCCCGGGAAACGACCCGAGGCTGAGAATTTTTCACGGTAATCCACCGACAGGGGCATAAAATCCACATCTTCGCTGGCTTCACGGGCTGAAACGACAGTAGCCAGAAGCATGGTGTCATCCATTTTTACCACAACCGAACCGTCGGCCTGTTTTGCCAGCTTGCCGGTCTCAAGGGTGATGGTCCTTCCATCTGCCAGTTCGATTCTCTTTGTTGTTACATTCATCATCATTTTTTTATCAACGCTAAATAAATCTTTTACTTCTTTCCCGGTAAAACTGCCGTACAAGGTGTATGGCCACCGGTTTGCTGATTGCGGGGTTTGGCGGTCGGGAAGATAATACAAGAAAAGGCAACTGTTGTAATTGCCTTTTCTTGTGTCTTACTTACGGAGATTCAATTCTGCAATGATCGAGCGATAACGGTTGATATCTTTGCGTTTGAGATAATCAAGCAGGTTACGCCGTTTTCCTACCAGCCTGATCAGCGCCCGGCGGGTGCTGTGGTCTTTCTTGTTCTGTTTAAGGTGCTCGGTGAGGTGGTTGATCCTGAAGGTGAACAACGCTACCTGTCCTTCAGCGCTGCCTGTGTCCTGTTCATTTTTGCCATGCCGGCCAAAAATCTCTTTCTTTTTTTCAGTTGTTAAATACATCTGTTACTGATAAATAGGTTGTACAATATTTAAGCCGCAGCATCGCGCTCAATCACAACGGCTTAAAATTAATTTTTCGCGGCACAAAAATAGTAAAAAAGTTGAAACTGTCAACAATTTCCACAAACTGATTTTCAGGCAGTTCATTTTCCGGATCGGTCTGTAAAAGAGCCCTTCCCAAAGGGCCGAAGCAGACGGACTAACGACGATCCTCTCTTTTTTTGCTCTGCAACCAAACAGCAAAGACCATCACAATCCCGGCTATGACGAGGGGTAGCCAAAACCATGCATACTGGTCAGCTTTGTTAAGGTTCAAAAGTATCATAATCAGAGCGAAAACAATGGCCAACACTCCAAGGTACAGGAATATCCTGTTCAATACCGATGTAATCGTCCTCACCTTTCCCGGGCCATCCTTCCGGCCCTTTATAAATCCTTTCTCAATCACTTCTTTCAGGTTTTATTCAATGGCATCACAGATATTTTTAAGCATGGCCGCATAGTCGAATGTTCCCTTAGGCGAGTATCCGTTACGGACCACCACCAGGTGTTTCGAGGGAACGATGAAGATGAACTGTCCGTCGTGCCCGTTGCAGCTAAACATATCCAGCGGAACTCCGGGATATTTTCCCGACCGGTTGAGCCAGAAGAAGGCCCCATACTGATCACCCGAACCTTTTGCCGGGGTTGTGGTGTAAGTAACCCAATCTTCGGGGAGAATTTGTTCGCCCAGCCAGTTGCCGTGATGAAGAAACAGCAAACCAAACCGGGCATAGTCGCGTTGAGTGGCATAGAGGTACGACGATCCCACAAGAGTACCTGAAGCATCGGGTTCCCAGATCACGCTTCGCATCCCGGTTTTGTTGAA
Organism: uncultured Prolixibacteraceae bacterium; assembly: GCA_964558145.1. GTDB lineage: Bacteria > Bacteroidota > Bacteroidia > Bacteroidales > Prolixibacteraceae > UBA1413. The sequence goes on from CAZLDP010000292.1 coordinate 3,098, forward strand.
AAGGGCTTCCCGAGGGAAAGCCAGGTATTCCTCATCACTCGCGAACAAGGTGCGCAGGTAGTCGCAAACTATGTTGGTGGTACCCGAGGAGTAGAGCCACACCGAATCGGGAGGGGCTACCAGCTTCTTCCCGGCAGCATAATCGCCCATATCGCCGGCCTTGTGCAACATTACCGTCACATCCGACAGGTTCCCGTAGTTCTCATTCCATTCCAGACCACTGTTCATGTGGAGCAGGTTGTTCAACGTGATCTGACTGCGGCTGTCGCTGCTCCACTCAGGCCTTGGAACCGGCGCATGAATATCGAGCCTTCCCTGTTTCACCAGAATCCCGGCCAGGGCATTGGTGAAACTTTTGGCCATCGACCAACTCAGGAAACGGCTGTGGCGATTAAAATCGCTTCTGAAACGCTCGGCCACGATTTGGTCCTTGTAAACGACCGTCACGCCAAAACTCCCCTTCCAGCCTGCCGTGTCGGCAAAGGCCTGGTCAAGGGCACGGGTCAGGGCTTCCCTGTCAATTCCCTGGGGTACGGTATCGGCAAGAAGCTCCCCGGCCGGCCAGGGGATCGTATCAGGGTTGACCCCGGGCATCCCCACTGCCGGATAATCCAAAGCTTCCACAGATTCTTCGGGAAAACCGCGCACCAGCGTGCATCCCAATCCCTCATTGAACAGGGCTTTTGACTTCCACAGGAGGAACCGGCTGGTCACCTCCTGCTTTTCCATATCCACCTTGTTTTGATTAAAGCGGATAAAAGAAAAATTAAGGTCTTCCCGCTCCAGACTCTCCTGACTCCGGCCGGCCACAAAAATCCCCGATGATAGATTCTTTGCCGCGTATCCGGTTATGATCGGAGCCAGCATCCCGATATAAATGACTCCGCCGGTGAGTACAAGTAAAATCAGGAGAAGAACAAATCCAGTACGTTTTTTCATGCTTTTTTGTTTTCAAATGTAGGGATAATTCGACAGGAGTTCATAACTTTAACAAAGATTTACACCCCTTCGAATCCGGTAACCTTTAAACATAAACCCCATGACAGAAGAATTTCTTCAATTCGTTTGGGAGCAACGGCTGTTTGACCCCTCCGGCCTTTTCACCCTGTCGGGCGAAAAGGTAGTGATCATCGAAACCGGAATGCGGAACGACAATGCC
>CAZLDP010000293.1:0-4248 GCA_964558145.1 uncultured Prolixibacteraceae bacterium
GGTTTATACTTTTCCCTGACGTGCTCCTCCACCAGTAGAATCTCCTTTTCCACCATCCGTTTCAGCAGCAGAAAAGTAAAATCTCCAGCCAGACGGTTTGCAATTTCCCTCACAGGAAGCCGCTTGTTTCCCAGAATCCGGATCACCGTACGTTCTTCATCACTCAAGGCAGTCACCCCCGAATCGGGGTTAAAGGCTACTTCGGTGGACGAACCCAGTTTCAATGCCGAAGGGAGGGCGGCCCGCATCACATCACCCATGGGGGAAATATAATAGTGGGAAATCCATTTCCACAACTCCAGATTACCGGCTGAAAGAAGGGGTTCCTCATCAAGCACCTGTTCAACCATTTTGAGTTCAATACCCTGCGGCACGTCGGAATGAACAGCGACTACAAGGGCTGAATAGCTTTTTTTAAGGCCAAAGCTCACCAAAACCCTTTTCCCGGGCACAACCCGGTCGTGCCACTCCGCAGGGATCACATAAGTATAGGTGTCGTGAAGGGGCAGCGGGAGAATAACATCGGCAAACAGTGGGTTCATCCAGTTCAGCGTATACAATTCATTGGTTTTATCTCAAAAGCCATTCAGCATATTTCACTTATTCTTTCTGCAACCTTGTCCATCAGCCACCTCGGAGTTGAAGTGGCTCCACAGATACCCACACTTTTCACACCCTTGAACCAAGCCGGATCAAGTCCTTTTTCATCCTCAATTTTGTAGATGTTCGCATTTACCGCTTTGCAGATGGAATACAAAGCGGCGCCATTGGAACTCTTCTCTCCGGCCACAAAAACCACTACCTGATATTTGGCTGAAAACTCACGCAGGTGCGGAGCCCTGTTGGCAACCTGGCGGCAGATGGTATCCCTTACCATCACCTGTCGATTCTCACCTGCCCGCTTCAAAATGGCCGTGGCCAGTTCATTAAAAGCGTCGATGGGCATGGTGGTTTGAGAATAAAGTTCCATAGGCTTCGTAAAATCGATTTTCTCCAGGTCATCCATGCCGCGCACAATAATGGCATTGTAACCGGTCTGACCGTTAATGCCGGTAGTTTCTGCGTGCCCGGGCTTTCCGAAGAATACAAGCTGGCCATTCTCCCTGGTCAGGTTCTTATAAGATTCCCTGACCTTTTTTTGGAGCAACAGCACCACCGGACAAGTGGCATCGACCAGTTCAATTCCATTCTCCCTGGCGTAACGGTAGGTTTCCGGAGGTTCACCGTGGGCCCTGATCAATACCCGGCAGTTGCTCATCGTGAAATATTCTTCCCGTGTGATGGTATGCACTCCCAGCAATTTCAGTCTCGACACTTCTGCTTCATTGTGCACGATATCCCCCAGACATAACAGTTTTTCTCCGCCCGACAGCTCTTTTTCCGCCTTGTTGATCGCATTGACCACCCCGAAGCAAAAACCCGATTTCTCGTCTACCTCAATTTTCATTTGCTGCAGTAATGGCATATACCTTCTCAAGCGCCCATTGGAGTTGTTCCGAAGGAGTAAGATTACTGTTGTCTAACACTATGGCATCTTCTGCCTTTCTCAGCGGACTTTCCTTGCGGGTTTGATCCATGTGGTCACGACCGGAAATGTTCTCCCTGACCTCTTCCATGGTGACGGGAACCCCTTTCAGGCTGAGTTCAGCAAACCGGCGTTGAGCCCTGATTTCCGGATCGGCAGTCATGAAAATTTTAAGCTCGGCATCCGGAAAAACCACCGTACCGATATCCCTGCCATCCATAACAACCCCCTTCTTTCTGCCCATTTCCTGTTGAAGTTTCACCATAGCCTCCCTCACTTCACGAATGGCGCTCACCGGGCTTACCATTTCGGAGACTTCCAGCCGACGGATCTCCTCCTCCACATTTTCCCCGTTGAGAAAGGTGGTATTTCTTTCACGTTCCCTATCAAAAGAGAAAGTGATGGAAATCGACCCAAGGGCGCCTAAAATTGCCCCCACATCAGGATGACCTTCATGGATCAAGTTGTTGCGCAGGGCATAAAGGGTAACCGCCCTGTACATAGCTCCGGTGTCGATATAGATATAATCCAGTTCACGCGCCAGCGATTTGGCCAATGTACTTTTCCCGCATGAGGAATAACCATCGACAGCAATAATGATTTTTTTGTGTGCCATGAAATTGTTTTGCAGTGCTAATATAGCATGAATGGAGCGCAGAAAAGCCGGTTGTTTAAAAATTCCTGTTCAGGTTAACCGCCAGAGAAACCAAATTGGATGATCCTGCCAGATGATAGCGGGTAGTGGAATAATCGAGCCGAAACCGTTTTATTTTCACACCGAATCCCAGGGAAAAACCTACTGTAGAGAGCTTCTGTTCCAATTTAAGTTCCTGCCGGAGGTGGTAATTGTAGCCCGCCCGGAGGGTAAAATTCCGGGATGGGAGCACTTCCATACCCAGGAGGAGATGGCGCATGACCTGTTTAGGGAAGCTCTCCCGGGGTTCAATAACAAATTCGCCGGGGTCCTCGTCTTCATCCAGCTTGGCCAGATCCCAATGATTAAGATGGTTGGCCGTAACAGAAAAAACCAGGGGGGCATAGGCCAGTTTATGGGACACCCCGGCCATCAGGTCAAAGGGAAGTGGTTCGCGGTGTCCGTTTTCATAATAGGTGGTAAACTGGGTTCCGAAATTCCTGGCTGCGATCCCCAGCGTAGTCCTGTTATTGGTAGAGAACCATGCTGCTCCGGCATCGGCGGCAAGCCCCAAAGAGCGGTAACTTTCAAATATCGACAACACGGGTTTCAGATTGACTCCAAAGCGCCATTTTTTCCAGGAATGGGCCCATATCAGGTTCAGGGCGTATTCGCCGGCCCTGAAACGGTTACCTGAGATTACACCGTTTTCGTCGGCATCGATGAACTCTCCGTAATTTACATAATGCATTCCTACAGCGGCATTCCCGTACTTCTTCAAGGCAACGGCATAGGAGGCATAACCATAATTGATGTCGGTCATGTAATTGATGTAGCTGACCAACAACTGACCCGCCATGGCATCCCGGAGCAATGCCGGATTATAAAAGGGGAGGTTCAGATCGGCTGAGTCATTGATGGCCACCTGGATCCCACCCAGCGAGGCAATCCGGGCCGAATTAGTTAGGGTCAGGAACTGGTAGGTAGTTTCACCGCCTATTTGCGCTGACATCCGCAAGGCGATCAGCATGAAAATGAATACCAGATATCTTCTTTGAACCATTCCAACCGTGGTTTTATCTATAACGCCAAATATACTGTTTTATTTTAAGCTTGACCGACTTGAGGAACCTTGGCAGCGGGTTGCTTTTTCATCCGTCTGATTTGCGCCAGAAACAACCCCACGATCACCACCCCTATTCCGGCCATCTTCCGCAGAGTCAGTTGGTCGCCCAATGTAAAATAGGCAAAAATAGCCACAAAAACCGGGATCAGGTTGATATAGGTGTTGGAACGGTTAATGCCCAAGGTACGCACACTGGTCGTAAACAACACGAAGGCAAGGGTGGAAGCAAAAACGGCCAGAAGGATAATCGCCCTGAACGCCTGGGGATGAAAAGGAGTCGCCATAAATCCTTCCCACTCATAAATCAGCCAGAAGGGGAGGAACAAGAAAATCCCGATCAGGTTCTGAAAAGAAATAATCGTAAAAGTATTGTATCGGAACGACAGCTTCCGTAACACTGTTGAATAGGCAATTGCGGCAAAAACAGCGAGGAATTCCAGGGCCACCCCTTTGGGTGAGGCTGAAAAACTAAAATCGGGGTTGGTAACCACCAGGCTCACCCCAATGAAGGAAGCCGCCAGCCCTGCCACATTCATGAGCGTTACCCTTTCCCTGAAAAAATACCAGGCAAACAGAGGGGCAAACAGAGGAATTGTCGCCACAATGACGGCTGCCACTGTAGATGATACAAATTTCATCCCGTAACTCTCCCCCATAAAATAGAGAAAAGGTTCAAAGAAAGCGAGCAAAAGGAAGATGCCGGCATCTTTCCTGGAGGGTATCTGTAATCGCCTAACCGACAACGAAAAAACAAAAAGCAACACAGAGGAAAAAACCAACCGGAGAATTATCACGGTTAAAGGCTCATAAGCCAGGTAGGCCACTTTAACCCATACAAACGAAAAGCTCCAGAAGATCATCGCACCCACAGCGGCCAAAACAGGTTTCAATTCTCGGTTCCTATTCATTCTTGATTGATTGAAGGGGCAAAATTAAAAAAAATGAGCCGGACCTTGTTAAAAC
>CAZLDP010000294.1:0-4238 GCA_964558145.1 uncultured Prolixibacteraceae bacterium
GCGTCAGGCTGAGTAATATCAATCCAAGTATTTTTTTCATTTCACAGTTGATTTAATAGTTGAATTACCAATCCATATTTTGAATCAGCTTGTTGTTCCGGTTTACTTCTTCAAGCGGAAACGGATAGAAGTACATTTTCGGGGTAAAAACGCGTTCTTCCACTTCCACTGGCGTGTAGGAAAAGGTTCCGTCCCCGTTTTTGACAATCTTTAACCCCATGACAGGCTGGTTCAAAACCTGTTCCGCTGTTTTCCACCTTCTGAGGTCAAGGTGACGGTGTTCTTCAAAGGCGAGTTCAATCCTGCGTTCGTGACGGATGGCTTCCCTCATTTTAGCCACGTCACCGGCAGGAACCGTTGCTGAAAGGTTGGTATTTCCGGTGAGACCGGCCCTTTTCCGGATGAGTTCTACCGCACTCCGGGCTGTCAGTCCGTACCCTTTGGGATCGGCCTCCGAGCCATATGCTTCGTTCATGGCTTCGGCATAACTGAGCAACACTTCACCATATCGGAACAGCGGGAAACAATGAAATGTTGTACCCGTAGGGGCATTCCAGCGTGCATTAACATTAAGGAATTTCCGGAGATAGAACCCGGTCCGGGTTGCTTTGTTACCCAATTTATCTTTTCCCCCGTCAAAAGTTTCCACGGTCATGTTGTTCATCCATTTGGCGCCGTTGAAGAGGATGCTTTTGTCGAAGCGGGGATCCCGGTTGGCAAAAGGGGTCGCCGCATGTGCCGGATTGTTCCAGTCGAACGGAACGCCGGTTTTCATTTCATAATCATTGACCAGGTTCAATGAGGGGCAGGTACCTCCTTCACCCCCCGTGATGCTTACTGGCCCGTTCAACCGTTCAATGGTGTTGTTGGCAGTGGCCATCTTGGAAAGGATGATCTCTTTGTTGGGGTTGAGCACGTAAAAGAAGGCATCATAACCAGTTGTTGCGCTGTACAATTCATAAGCAGGAGCAGTACCGTTCTTCAGGTTGATGACTGCGGCGGCAGCTTCAGCAGCTTTTTCCCACTTTGCAGGATCGTATTTCCCGTTTTCAGGCGTATCCGCTGTTTTGGCAGGATCGTTGACCAACGGGCTGGCAGCATAAAGCAGTACCCTTGCTTTCAGCGCCAAAGCTGCCCCTTTCGTGGCCCTCCCCAATTGGTTGGTCGCATAGGCTACCGGCAGCAATCCGGCCGCTTCGTCGCACAAACCTACAATGTAATTGGTACATTCATCATACGTGTTTCTGGGCAGGTTCAGATCTTCGTCGGTCTGAAGGGCTTTTAAGACAATGGGATACCCACCGAACCTTTTCAGAAGTTCAAAATTATACATTGCTCTCAGGAAAAGGACCTGACCTTTGACCACATCGCGCCCTATGGATGTCATGACATGGTCTTCGATAAAGGGAAAAATCTGTTCCTCAAAAACATAGGAACGTCTGATCCCTATATAACAGTTCGTAAAAGCATTGTCATATAAGGCATTAGGACCCCAACTTCCGGTTCCCCATCTTTCTGCGCCTGATCCCCTTACGGCATGCACAGCCTCATCGGTGGCTGAAGCCACCATTGAGGATCCCGACAACCGGTTATAACCATCAGGCAGAAAAGAATAGATGTTGTTCACAAACAAAACAATCTTGACAGAATCGCCATAGATGAGGGAAGCCTGAATAAAATCAACCGGAGTATCGTTGATGGTCTCATCTGAACAGGAAACCATCATACCCAGGATGAACGAAACAATTATAATTGTGATAAACTTTCTCATTTTGTCAAAGTTTAAAAATTAAAAATTGAGGTTGAGTCCGGCACTGAATGTGCGCTGAATCGGATAGGCTAGCCCGTTATCCTGGATTTCCGGATCTTTCTGACCCACCTTGTCCCAGCAATAGAGGTTGTTGCCATTCACGAAAATCCGTGCTTTGGAAATGCCGATCTTCTTCGACAGTACGGAAGGAAAAGTATAGCCGAGTTCCAGATACTTCAGCCTCAGGAAGGAATTGTCCTGTACCCAGTATGAACTTGTGGGGTAATTGTTGTTGTTGGAAATGGTAAGCCTCGGGTATCCTGCCGTCTGGCCTGAACCTGACTTCCATCTGTCGAGGTGGTGTTCCAGTACATTCCCGGTTTTCCCGTAAAAATCCCAGTAAGTATATCCCCAGTTATAGGTAGTGCTGTTGGCAATGCCGTGGAACAAACCGTTGAGGTCAATCCCTTTGTATTGGAGTCCAAAGTTGATTCCATAGGTGATCTGGGGTATTTTCCCATAACCGATCCTGGCAATGTCGTCGTCGTCGATCACTCCGTCGTTGTTCAGGTCCTTGTATTTCAGGTCGCCCGGTTTTTGGGTTCCCAGAAGCGATTGGTCGGGCAACTCCGCGATATTGTCGTCTTCGGTGAAGAACCTGTCAAAGACGTACCCGAACCTGGTTCCCTGTGGAAGACCTGTCTGGTAACGCCAGGGATAATTCCGGAATTGCTCGCCCATGTTCACAATTTCGTTCTCGTTGAAACTGTAATTGACATTCAGAAAATAGCTGAATTCGTTAATTTTATCATTCCATCCTGCCTGAATTTCATATCCTTTGTTCCGGAACTCCCCGTCCGGGGTATTCACCGTGGCTCCGTACATGTCGGTGATGGCATTGCTGATCAGGATGTCGTTGTTGTGTTCATTGAAATAATCGAACGAAGCGGTTATCCTGTTTCTCAGGAGAGCCAGATCTATGCCGGCATTGGCTTTCAGGCACTTTTCCCAGGTCAGAAGAGGGTTGGCAATCCTGTTTTCGTACCATCCTCCGGCAGAAGCAGGGGTTACCCCGAAAATATACCCGGTGGTGGTAGTAAATGAGCCCAGGTAGTCAAAGTATGTATTGACCTGGTTCCCGGTGAGGCCGTATGATCCCCTGATCTTCAGAAAATCGACGAAACCTGCACTTTCTATGAAATTTTCGTTTGAAATTATCCATCCTGCCGAAAATGCAGGAAAGAAGCCGTATCGTTTGTTGGAGGGATACTGCTCACTTCCCTGGTAGGCAAAGGAGAAATCGGCAAGATAGGTGTCGTTATACCGGTAAGCAAGAAATCCTTTGGGTCCCTGGAAATTTTGAGTCAGTTGAGTAGAGAGGCCATTGTCGATTTGCTGCCTGTCATACATCAGCATGGCTTCAATGGAATGTCGGGTTAGTTGGGTCTCATACCGGAGAGAGATGGAATGGTCGAAATTTCGGTACACACTGCTGAGTGCGCCTGTATTTCCAATCTGGCTGTCCAGACCGATTTTGTTGTAGGTTTCACCATCAGCATTCAACTGGTAAACCGCAAAATTTTTAGTACGGCTGATGTAATAATCGTTATACGTGTTGAATCCGAATCTGCCCTCCATTTTTAAACCCTTCACCAGGCTCCCCAGGTCATAGGTTAAATCCATAAAGGAGGAGAGAGATACCCTCTCCCAGATAGAATAGCCCTTGTAATTGAGTAAACCGTACGGGTTATAGCGGTAATCGGATGTTCCGGCGATTGACCCGTCAGGGTTGGTTACCGGATGGGCATTAAAAGGGGTTAAATAAAGGTAGGTGAAAATATTTTCGTCGTAATCAGCGCTGTAGGCACCCGGCGCATTCCGTTTGTCCATTTTTGCGCGGATATCGGTGACCAAGACTAAGTTCTTCCCGATGTTAAGCTCCACATTCCCATGGATGTTCATCACGTCGACCGAAGAATTTGTGTTGTAGGTATTAATGTCCTGGTCGACGTTGAACAGGCCGCTTCCTGTCAGATAATTGGCCGACACATAATATCTGGCCGTTCTTCCCCCTCCGCTCACATTGAGGTTGTTGCGAGTCTGTACGGAGTAGTCTTTCAGAAACTGGTCAGCCCAGTTAACATTGGGATAGCGATAAGGGTCGCTCCCCGTTCGGTAGGCTTCCAGGGCCGTGGCGTCATAACGGACAACAGCCTGCGGATCGTCGTTCAGTTGGGCTTCGTTGTAAAGGGTGGCATACTGGTAAGCATCCAGAAATTTGGGCATACGGGTAGGCATGGAAAATGAGGTTTCGGTATTGAAATTCACACTGAATTTACCTGTTTTTCCCTTACGGGTAGTAATCAACACCACCCCGTTGGAGGAGCGAAGACCGTATAGAGCCAAAGCCGCAGCGTCTTTCAGGAGGGTAACACTTTCGATGTCGTAGGGGTCGAGCATGGTAATGTCGTCGACCCGTCCATCAATC
>CAZLDP010000295.1:0-4235 GCA_964558145.1 uncultured Prolixibacteraceae bacterium
GCAACTTGTGGTTACGGTCGCCAGGGCAACTGTGGCCAGAGCCGGAAAAGCCCAAAGAGATGCTTTCATATTTTAGCTGGTTTGTACCAAAGATAACATTTTTATGGGTTGATTTCTTTGATACGGAGATTCCTGAATTTCAGCGGAGATCCATGACCTAAAAAACCGATATAACCCGATTTGTTGAGTAATCCGGGGTGTTCTCTTTTGTCGGCAGTGGCCGTATTGTTTTTGCTGGCCTCTGCGATATCGCCATCGAGGATTACCTCCCCGTTCAGGGTTACCCTGATTTTGTTGCCGATAGCCTGTACTTCCTGGCTGTTCCATTCCCCTACCGGTTTCAGAAAGCCCCGTTTGGCGGCAATTACCCCATATACTGAACCGTGATACTGGTATTCCTTCAGGTTTTTGTAAATGTCGGCTTCATTGTCAAGAATCTGCAACTCCATTCCCACATAGGCAGCATCACCCTTATTCGGTGTTCTGATGCCCAGGCCGTTGTTGGCGCCGGGAGTAAGCTGAAATTCGAAACGCAGGACGAAATCGCCATATTCCTTGTCGGTATACAGGTTGCCTTTGCCCCGGCCGGTGGGCTGGCATACAATCATCCCCTCCTGGGCATAATAATCGGTGGTGTTTCCGTTCCAGCCGTTCAGGTTGATACCGTTAAACAGGGGAACAAAACCTTCTTTTTCCTCTTCAGGGCTCACCTTGTAAGGATCGGGACGCGGAATCTCCCTCACGTAAATATCGCGATAGGCTACTTTGCTGCCGTGAGCTTGCAATTCAATGGCTTCGGAAGGGAAAATCGGCTGGGTTCTGTCCCAGTAGTTCTCCAGGGTTACATTGCTCACCACCAGTTTGCCGTTGAGGTAGACCGTCACTTTGTCATCGACCATTTTGATATGGAAGGTATTCCATTCGCCTACTTCATTGTCGGCGACCAGAAGCGGTTTGGAAGGATTTTTCTGGTTGTTGTAGAGTCCTCCTGAACCTACCTGTGCCCCTACATTCACCCGGGCTGTATCCCAGATTTGCACTTGTGGTGTTCCGCGGAGGTAAATGCCGGCATCGGGTTCACGGCCGGGATAAAGTTTCCAGTCTACGATCATCTCAAAGTCACCGTAGTTCTTTACCGTGCAGAGGTTGTCTCCCTTTCCGGTAAAGAGGAGGATCCCGTTTTCGACAACCCAACTGTTTGCAGCTTCCTGATCTGCTTTTTTCTGAGCTTCGGCCAGAGCCGCAGGTTTCATCTTACTGCGGGAGATAGGATTCCCGACAAGACCTTTCCATCCGGTCAGGTCTTTGCCGTTGAAGAGCGGAACAAATCCTTCGCCATCGGGCAAGGAGGCCATGTGTTTTAAAATCGCCTGTTTCTGGTAATCGGCTTCAGCGTCCTTGTTGAGAACCAACGCTTTTTCAACAATTTCTTTCACGACGCTGCCGTAAAGCTGTTGGCTCCCCTGGTAAATGGAATTCACTGCCTGAACGGCGCTTTGCGACAGTGCGGGATCCTCAAGGAATGATCCGGCAAACAACAGTGCTTGCAGGGTGCTGTTCCGGGAAATTCCGCTCAGGATCTCTTTTTTCTGTTCCGGTTTCACGGCCAGATCCATGGCATTGCGGAACATGAGAACTTTTTGTTCGGGAGTTTTTCCCGACTTGTTGATTCCGGCGATAAAGCTGGTCAGGGCTGTTTCCCTGAATTTCTCCGATTCATCGTTTTTACTGATACCGTACAGCACATCCAGTGCCGTAAAATCGCTCCATCCGGAAAGCGACTCCAGGGCAGCCTCCTTTTGTCCGGCGGCACTGGTTTCAAATTCTTTTTTGACGATGGCCAATGCTTCCGGACCCCCGATTCGGGAAAGGATGTTGTAGTAGCGCGACTTTTCCCGGCCGGCTTTTTCCATCAATCCCAGAACGGTTGCCGTTTGGGCTGCTTTGTTTTTTTCGTTCAGGGTGGCAGTAAAGAGGGCCTCCTGGAGGGCTGCGACCTCTTCGGCGGAGGAGGCTTTATTGAGTAATCCGGCAATTTTTAAGGCGTCTTTTTGAGGAGCTAATACCGAAAGTGCTTTTGCTGCAGCCAATTTGACCTGCTGGTTGTCAGAGAGGGCTTCGCTGAAAATCAGGTCGCTGTATTCAGTAGCATTCCTGTGAGCAAGCAATCCGATCAAGGCAGTGCGGGTGTTACCCTGCACCTGAGGAACCAGTGAAGCTGCAGCCTGGGCAACTTCTTTCCCGGGGATGGTTTGCAGGGCGGAAATTACCAGGGGCAGAACAGATTCATTCCCGCCCTTCAGCAGATCCGTCAGAGGGGTAATGGCATTTTCCTGTCCCGTGCGGGCAGCAGAAAGAATGGCTGCTGATTTCACTTCCGGATGGGCTGAATTCAACAATCTGAACATCAGGGGAAGGGCGCCCTTCTCTTTCCGGTCGCCCAGCAGAGTGATTAGTTCTGATTGCAGGGCAGCAGATTTTGTATTGGAAGCCAGCTTTATCAATTTATTAATGGTGGCGGGGTCGGCTACTTCAGAAAGCATGCGCAGGGCGGTCATCCTGAAGAATTTGTCGGTTGATTTCAGCGATTTCGTCAGCGCAGGGATGGCTTTTGCCCCCGTAGCCGATGCCAGGGTTTCCAGGGCGGCGCTCCTTGCATGAACGGGGATGGCTTTGTCCTTGAGGATTTTATTCGTTGCATTTTCCACCAGGGTAGGATTGCCGTTCTCCGCTGTCCTTTTCAGGAACAACAGATAGGAGCCCATCGCGTCGGATGGATCGAACGAGAAACCGCTCTTCCGCGCTTCGTTTGCAAGGAGGGTTCCAGAGGCGGGATCTCCGGTTTCGGCAAGCGCCCTGAGGACAGCCTTTCTGAGGGAAAGATCAGAGGAGGAGGCCAGGTTCCGGAGTTCGGCTGCAGCGGGAGCATACCGCAGATGGCCTAATGCGGCTGCAAGAACGGCCTGCTGTGCGGTACCAGCAGTGGGTAATGCCGCGACAAGGGCTTTAGCGGCACTTTCAGACCCCATCCGGGTCAAAACGCGGGCGGCAGGATCACTGAGCCTCTTGTCTGCCAGCAGCTTACTCACTGCCGGAATAGCATTATCACGGGCTACGAACTGGAGCTCCTGCAAGAGAAAATCCTTCACTTCGGCATCGGTGGCCCGTGAAAGGCCTTCGCTGAGCGCCCGGGAACTGCTTTCAGCCAATGTCCCGCCCTCGCGGGCTGCAAATTTAACCAATCCGCTAAGGGCATACCGCGACGCTGCGTCATTCCCTTTTCCCGGAGCAACGAGATTCGACGTCAGGGCGGCGAAAGCCGGCTCCCCGTATGAAGCCAGTTCTTCCATCTGTTTTTGGAGGTCGGCCGAATTTCCGGCCGGGAATTTCATCAGCAAATCTGCCACTTTGGTTTCAAGGGTTCGCTGATCCCTGCCCGCTGGCTGCGCGGAAACGCTGACCGTCATCATGACGGCGATCAGCACCATTATCATATTTCTTTTCATCTTTTTTCCGTGTTTCTCCGTGATTAAATATTCCAGGGAGCCCTCATGGGCTGGTGAATGAGCATGTTGGCTGCTTCATCGCCGGTAAATTGAAGTTTCACCGGATCGAAATGGAGAGTCCGGCCCAGCCTCACCGCAATAATGGCCATATTGACCAGGGTGCAGGAACGGAAACCGTTATCTTCGTTCAGCGCAAATTTCCGGCGGGTTCTCACCGATTCCGAGAAGTCGGTGATCTGGGGTTCGGGATCAGGGAATGCAGCCAGTTTTTTCTCCAGGTCGGGAATCGTGCTGCGGAATCCGGGGAATAATTTTCCGGAAGGACCTTCAATATAAGCTGCTTGGGTATCGCGGTTTTCCCCGTCAAGAACGATCTTACATCCGTCGTCGTAAGTCAGTTCAATCCGGTTCCAGGTTCCGGCTGCATCGGGGTGTTGCTGACGGGCATCCACATCAACCCTCACCGGACTGGTATGGTCTTTCCCTAGGAAATACTGAATCGGATCGAGATAGTGCTGACCCATGTCGCCGAGTCCTCCTCCGTCATAATCCCAGTATCCCCTGAAGGTGCTGTGAACCCTGTGCGGATGGTAGGGTTTGAAGGGGGCCGGCCCCAGCCACATCTCATAGTCGAGTTCCTTGGGAACCGGCTGTATTTCAAGGTCAGTGCGGCCTACCCAATAAAATTTCCAGTCGAAACCGGTGGCAGCATTGACGGTCACCTTAAGC
>CAZLDP010000296.1:0-4190 GCA_964558145.1 uncultured Prolixibacteraceae bacterium
ATGGAACCACCCGTTAACCACTAAGATCAGAATGGTGTCGAGCTGGGGAATGTCGCATTGAAAGACCTCTTTCATCTGAAAATTCTCGTGGTTGCGCGTAAATTGAAAAGCATAGTCGGTCGATAAGAGGGATTCCAACCGGGTATATTTATAGGCTTCACTTTTACGGCCGGGAATTCCCGCATGCATGAAATCGCGGATGGCTTTTTCACGCTGGACATGGAGAAATTCCGGTGAGTTTTCCTCCAGTCGGGATGCCTCCTCCCTATAACGGGCCACATAACGGAGCGTAAGCTCCCTGTTGTCGGTCAAACTGTTCATAGTCAATCCCCGTTCTCCGTTTTGATCCATTCGTACCCTTTTTCCTCCAAAATAAGGGCAAGTTCCCTGCCTGACGACTTCACGATACGCCCCTTGTAAAGCACATGCACATGGTCGGGAACAATATAGTCGAGTAAACGCTGATAATGGGTAATCAGTATAGTCGACCGTTGGGGCGATTTCAGGGCATTTACCCCGTTAGCCACAATTTTCAGGGCATCAATATCGAGTCCGGAGTCTGTCTCATCGAGAATCGAAAGACGGGGTTCCAAAAGAGCCATCTGAAAAATCTCGTTTTTCTTCTTCTCCCCTCCCGAGAAACCTACATTTACCGACCGATCGGTCAACTTGGTGTCCATCTCCACCAACTGTTTTTTCTCCCGCATCAGTTTCAGAAATTCCCCAGCCGTAAGCGGGTTTTCACCCCGGAACTTGCGGTGCTCGTTGACGGCCGTTTTCAGGAAGGCAACCATTGGAACCCCCGGGATCTCCACCGGATACTGAAAACTGAGGAAGATCCCCTTGCAGGAACGCTCTTCGGGCGACATCACCGCCAAATCCTCTCCTCCATAGCGAATCTCCCCTCCGGTTATCTCATAGCCTTCTTTGCCTGCCAATACATTGGCCAGCGTACTCTTTCCCGAACCGTTGGGTCCCATGATGGCATGCACTTCCCCGGGCCTTATCTCCAGGTTGATCCCGCTTAATATCTCCTTTCCCTCCACGGAAACATACAAATCCTTAATTGACAACATATTATTGTAAGCTTCTAATCTATAACCTTTTAATCTATATTCTTTGATTTAGCCCACGCTTCCCTCCAGACTGATGGCCAATAATTTCTGGGCTTCCACGGCAAATTCCATGGGCAGTTTGTTTAACACTTCCCGGGCGTACCCGTTGACAATCATTCCGATGGCATCCTCGGTACTGATCCCCCGCTGGTTACAGTAGAAAATCTGGTCTTCCCCGATTTTGGAGGTTGTTGCTTCATGTTCCACTACCGACGACCTGTTTCCCACTTCGATATAGGGGAAGGTGTGGGCTCCGCACCGATCACCCATTAGCAGTGAATCGCACTGTGAAAAGTTGCGAGCATTTTCAGCTCCCGGCATAACCTTGACCAGCCCCCGGTAACTGTTGTTGCTCACCCCGGCAGAAATCCCCTTGGAGACAATGGTACTTTTGGTGTTCTTCCCGATATGGATCATCTTAGTTCCGGTATCAGCCTGCTGATGATGGTTCGTAAGCGCAACAGAGTAAAATTCCCCCACTGAATTATTGCCCAGAAGTATGCAACTCGGATATTTCCAGGTGATGGCCGAGCCGGTCTCCACCTGGGTCCAACTGATCTTCGAGGATTCCCCGCGGCATATCCCCCGTTTGGTCACAAAATTGTAAATCCCTCCCCTGCCCTCCTTGTCGCCCGGATACCAGTTCTGAACCGTACTATATTTTACCTCCGCTTGGTCGTGGGCAATGATTTCCACTACCGCGGCATGCAACTGGTTTTCGTCGCGCATGGGAGCAGTGCATCCCTCTAAATAACTCACATAGCTCCCCTCGTCGGCAACGATGAGCGTACGCTCAAACTGGCCGGTATTGGCGGCATTGATCCGAAAATAGGTGGAGAGTTCCATCGGACAGCGGACCCCTTTCGGGATATAACAGAAGGAACCGTCGCTGAAAACCGCCGAGTTAAGAGCAGCAAAATAGTTGTCACCCACCGGTACGGCCTTGCTGATATATTTTCTTACCAGGTCAGGATGGTCACGCAACGCTTCACTGAACGAACAGAAAATAATCCCTTTCTCAGCCAGCGTATCTTTAAAGGTGGTCTTTACCGAAACACTGTCGACCACCGCATCCACAGCTACACCTGCCAGGAGCTTCTGCTCCTCGATGGGAATACCCAGTTTGTTGAAGGTGTCAATCAGCTCGGGATCAACCTCATCGATACTTGCGTATTGGGGTTTCTGCACCGGCGCTGCATAGTAGCTGATCGCCTGGAAATCGATAGGAGGAATCTTCAGATAAGCCCAGTCGGGCATCTCCATTTTCAGCCATTTCTGATAGGCATTCAGCCTGAATTCAAGCATGAAAGCAGGTTCTTTCTTCTTCTCCCAAATTGTACGGATTACCTGCTCGTTCAGCCCTTTCTCGATGATGTCAGTCTCAATGTCGGTGTAAAACCCGTATTTGTACTCCCCCTGGGTTACTTCATGCAATATCTTGTTCTGCTCTTCCATTTTAATGTTTCATTGCCTCCAACTTGTTCAGAATCATGGTCGAACGTCGTTGTGAAGGAAATTTTGCAAAGATACATTTTTAAGGATATTTTTGCAGGAAAATCCTAAAAATAAATACCTTTTTATCTGAAATAAGATGGAATCAAAACAAGAAAAGGAGACCATCGCCAACTTAGGTGAATTTGGGCTGATCGACAAACTGACGGAAGGTTTCAGTTGTAAACAGGCAAACACAGTGAAGGGAGTAGGCGACGATGCAGCAGTGATTTCTTTTGGCGACCAGTGTTTGGTAGTGACCACCGACATGCTGCTTGAAGGGATCCATTTTAACCTGATGTATGTACCTTTGAAACATCTTGGCTATAAATCGGTGGTTGTCAATATTTCAGATGTTTGCGCCATGAATGCCGTTCCCCGGCAAATCACGGTCAGTCTGGCTATTTCGGCCAAATATACGTTGGAGATGATCGAAGAGCTGTACCAGGGGATCAGGCTGGCCTGTGACCGTTACGGGGTGGATCTGGTAGGGGGCGACACCACCACCTCGCTGACCGGCATGGTCATCAGCATCACAGCCCTCGGCACAGCCCATCCTGATGAGCTCACCTACCGGTCGGGGGCCCAACCCGGAAACCTGCTTTGTGTCACCGGCGATCTGGGAGGAGCCTATTTAGGATTGCAACTCCTCGAAAGGGAAAATGAAGTTTTCAAGGTTCACCCGGGTTCTCAACCCAAATTCGAAGGATATGACTACATCTTGCAACGTCAGCTTAAACCGGAAGCCCGGAACGATATCAGAGATGCACTGAAAACACTGGGAATCAAACCCACCTCCATGATCGACATTTCCGACGGGCTTTCATCCGAAATCATGCATCTCTGTAAAGCATCAGGAACCGGCTGTCACCTCTATGAAGAAAAGATCCCCTTTGACCAGCAGACCCGCGAAATGGCACTCGAGTTCAACATCAATCCGTTGGTGGCCGCCCTGAACGGAGGGGAGGATTATGAACTCCTTTTCACCATTCCCCTGGAGGATTACTCCAAAGTAAAAGATGATCCCGATATTTCGGTGATAGGACACATGACCCAACCCGAAGAAGGCACCCTGCTGATTACCTCCGGAGGATCAGCGATTCCCTTAACGGCACAGGGATTTAATCACATGCAGAGAAGTTGAGCAATCTGGTAATTAGTAAATTGAACAATCTGAAAATTTGAAGATTGAACAACAATTTGATTATTAAAAACCAGGGCCGAAGTTAAAAGGAGAGCCTATTGCAGGATGATTTTTTTCACCTCAAGAGGAACCCCCTTTTTATCGACAAGATACACCAGATACAATCCTTTACCGCCCCACCCTGCCAGGTCAACGGTATAATCCTGCTGAAGGAGATCAGACGTAAAGACGGACTGTCCAAGGTTGTTTTTCACCTGAAGCGACAAACCCTTTTCCCTAATGAAATTACTAATCGATACATGCAGCACGGTACGGGCCGGATTGGGATAAAGGGTTACCAGGTTTTGGACAAGGGTTTGACCGGCACGGGTAATGGCAGCCTTGATCACGAGGGTATCGGCAGAGACTGCCGACCGAGTGACGACCAGGGTATCGTACAC
>CAZLDP010000297.1:0-4186 GCA_964558145.1 uncultured Prolixibacteraceae bacterium
ACTGACGGCTTTCTTCACCAGCTCACGGTAGCGTTCGAGGTATTCCCGCTTGTTGGCCAGCCGGGTCTCCAGGTCGATGAACTGGTCGGTCACATCGCGGGCGTCGATCTCTTTGTAAAGGATTTCCCCTTCCCCCGTTTCCAGGGCAGCAATGAACCGGTCGAAGGCGGCCGCCGGGATGCGGATTTTCAGGTTCCATGCCGATTCATAATTGCTATTTTGAAAACTTTCATTGGAAAAGTACCCCCCATTGTTACGCACCAGGGTGTCGACCCGCGCCTTGCTTTTCTCCAGGTCATTGGTTTTGATCCCCATCCTTCCATCACGAATAATTTTTTTGCGTACTTCCTGCAGAGGCTGGGAAAGGTCGTTTTGTGAAACCGGCGCCTCCTCCGTTAGAGTCGCCTTCGGAGCCATCTCCTGCTCCATAAGGCTCAGATTGTTGACTTCCCGGTCTCCCCCGACCGACTGGCATGACAAGCTAAGTGCCATTACACAAACCACAAACGTTGCATTCTTCATCCAAACTTTTAAGTATTTCATATTATCAGGTATTAAATTTTAATTTCTTTTATTTTGATCTCCATGTTAGCAGACTGGGAAGTTAGTTAACAATCCGTTAAAATTATTCATTTTCTATGATTTGTCCCATTTTGGGAATGATATGGATCAGGAACTGCTGGTTTTTGTATTCTTGATCTCCCGAATATTCGCGGATACCCCGTGTGCCGCTTCCCGAAATCTGGACTTCGCAGTATTCCGGGTCAAAGACGATCCCTTCCATCCGCCAGAGGTTATAGAGCGACAGCGCCCGTTTGTAACTCAGTTCGAAGTTGAGGGGATAATTATCTTTTGAAGCCATCCCTTCGATCACGACGAGGTATTTGATGTCCAGTTCCCTGAATGCCGGGTCATTGCTCATGGAATAGACCAGCTTGAACACCGCCTTGCCCACATTCACGAGATAGGGACGGTAACCGTCAGGAATTTCTGATTTTCCAAGCGGGAAACGAATCTGCTCTTTCAGCCTAAACCGTTTATATAGGGGTTGGTACTCAAAATAGTCGGCCGGCAGTTGCTGTACTGCTGTCTGGAGTTCCTGGATTTTGGCAAGCTGTTTCTCGGTGGCATTCTTCTGGTATTGCAGGTAACCGATAGTGACCACAAAAAGGATCATCATGATGAAGAAGAGGGAGGTCATCAGGTCGGAGTAGCTGATCCAGAAGAAGTTGTTGCGCCGCATGGTTACAAAGCTTTATCGGGTCACAACAGGTTAAAATGGCGGAAGAGGATTCCGGAGGTGACCAGGAGGATACCCAGCCAGGCCAGGATTCTCAGGAGGATTTCTGCCGTTTCCCACCACTTGCGGCGGGAAAGTTTCACCGGTTGTTTTCCGGTCAGCAAGCGGGTCAACTCAGCGATGCTTTCGACTACTGCGTTGTTGGAGGCTTCAAAACGCCGGACCAGTTCCCCGGAACGGCTGTCGATGGTATCGCGCAGGGAGGAGAGGGCTTCCAGGTTCCGGAGTTGGCCGAACTGGGGTACCGCCTTGTGGTAGGCCGCCATAAACTCGTCGAGGTGGCGGGCGGTAACCGCTTTCAGTTCGTCTGTGATTTTCCCGAACGACTCCCTCAGAGTGGCATCGGTACGGTCGGACAGGGTGTAAAGGGTGTCGATGCTTCGTTGGGTACGGCTGCGCAAATTCCCGATCGACTCCTCAAAATGAGATTCGGTAAGGTCGACAGCCCTGAGCGCCGCGGTTCCTGCCTTTTCCATCCGGTCGAAATGGGCGGTGAGGAAACGGGTGAGCTCGCGTGATTCCTCCAGGTTGGCGCCCATCTTTTCGGCCAGAGCATCGATTTGGCGGGTTCGTTCCGCAAACTGACTGAGGTGGCCGGCGATGGCCTCCAGACTTTCAAGGTATTGCGAGAAGTTGCGCAAGGCCTCCAGGTTGCTTTCTAGCCTTCCGAAGAACTCCAGGTTGGCTTTCGACACCCGGGTCATATCCATCTGCTCAATCCGGCTGATGATCTCGTTCTGCCACGCCAGGGTACGGACTGTCTGTGCTACTGCCTCCTGCACCCGGTCGACAATCCCGGCTGCCTCACGCGAAAAATGGTCCAGACTCGCTTTCAGACCGGATACGCCGGTATCTTCCGCCCTGATCAGCTCGGGAAGCAACTTGGCCTGAAGATAGGATAACTGGGTGTTCATCCTGCGGAGAACGTCTGCCTTTGCCCGCTTGTAAACCACTGAAGAGAGCAAGGTGGTACAAAGCAGTCCGCTCAAACTGGCTGCCATGGCCAGCTTTACCCCGTCGATCAGGCTGTTGATGCCCCCGCTGAAATTATTCCCGTTGATGTCGGGCATCGCCAGCAACCCGAAGATAATCCCCACCATAGTAGCCGCCAGTCCTAAATACAAGGGCACGGGTACCGACTGGGAAATTTCCTCATCGCGCGTCTCCACCTCCCGTTCTACAAGATCCTTGATGATGCTGAAATTGACCGCAGCCCCATAATTGTTGAGCAAATAGGTGTTGACAGCCATTTTTATGCTGCCGATGATTTCATTGGTTCCCGCAGTCTCAGTGAGGGTGATTCTGACATACTCCTTCCCGCCGGGAGGAGTTTCCCCAGCTTCAGGATAAACAATATGGGCAGTAATGAATTCGGGCTGGCCCAAATACTGGCGCTCCACGTATCCATTCCTGACTAACAACAGTTTGTCGAAAATCGTGCGCAATCCGTGTGCCTGGCGATAAACCCTGAAAGTATGAATCAACTGAAAAAAGATGACCCCCACGATAACCACCAGTTCTATGGTGTAAATAAACTCTCCTGAAGGCATGGTCAGACCAGTTTAACTTTCACGCGGGTGGTGCAGACCCATTTCCCGGTGGCCAGGATGACGGAGCCTTTCGACTCCTGAATGACCCGTGTGGCATTGTTGCGTGCCGATATGTCGGAAATGTCGCATACCGGTACCAGATAATAATCGATGTTGTTGATTGCCTTCATGTCAAGTTCTCCGCTGACGTAATGAAGTTCTCCCCGGTCGCTTCCGGGACGGGTCACTATCATGTACAGCTTCCGACTGTCGTAATGACTATCCCCCTGGCCAGCAGGGAAGTTACCCAGGTTGTCGGGGATCCCGAAATAGAAGACGTTCATCTCCTCCCTTGGCTTGCCCGCATTCCTGTTAGTGTCGTGCGGAGAGGACAAGGCAGATCCGCGTTCTCCGCCATTCCCACCCTTGAATGACGCCTTTGCCTCCGCCGGGGAATTGATGATCGTTTTAAGTTCCCTGTTCTCACGTTTCAACTCCTCTAATTCCTGTGTGGCCGACGCCATTTTCAGGCGCTCCTGGTCCAGTTGCCAGCCAATCTCTTCCAGTTCCCGCTCCCGGTGCTCTGACTCCCGTTTGTAAAAATCCTTGTGACGCTTCAGTATGGGCAACATCGGATAGAGTTCCGGCGGCCACCATTTCTTTTTCTTTTTCAACTCCTTGTGGTATGACCTCAGCTCATTCTTTAAAAGAATTTTGATACGGTAACGGGTAAGCAGATAAACCAGAAATCCTCCCAGTACAAACGCTCCGGCATATAAATAATATTCCATCACTCTGGTTTTAAGCAAGTTCATACGACAATTTATTCAGAATCCCGATAAGGGGATAGAAGAAAAGGGTTTCCCCGATATGTTTTTCCTCTATCTTAAAGAAAGCCCGCAAACCCCTTACCAGGTATTCGCTGATGTTCTCCTCCCTCATCCTGCGGAAGAGTTCATAAGCATGAAGCTCGATGTTAAAGGCGCCTTCGAGGTTGACACTTCGTGTAAAGGCATCCAGCAGAGCATAAAAATCCTTCACCGACGATTCGATCATGGCCTTGACCTCATCGGAGATTTCCCCGTACCTGGGTGTTTCGGCAATCTGTTTCTCTTTGTCAAAGGCGCTGCTCCAGATTCCGTCTTCCCCTCCGCCTATCCAGAAACGGATGGTATTTCCTGTGATGTTGTCGCCGATACCCACTTTAAGTGCTCCCTTGCAGGTGATCTCCTTGGGGATGGGCGAGAGTTGCAGGTTGATGGCAGGGATCTCCTCCCCGAAGACTTTTCCGAAGATAAAGGTAAAAAGGGCGGAGAGTTGCGTCAGGGAGGAGGAGGTATCCAGGATAGCTGCGGTT
>CAZLDP010000298.1:0-4175 GCA_964558145.1 uncultured Prolixibacteraceae bacterium
TAATCCCATGTTTTCATCGGCGGCTGTCACCACCACCCGGGGCGTCATGATTTCGGAGACGCTGACCGACTTGAGCCGCATCAGATTCTGGATGATTTTCTGTTCCTTTTCTTCGAAAACCCCTTCTGTCCGGCCTATGGAAGCCATCACCGACAATTCTTCCCTGCTGATGGTCTGTTCGTTTTCGTGGTGGGCAAACAGGCGGGTAATGAGCCCCGCCAACATGACGAAAGGGTAGGTGATGAACATCATCACCCTGATAATTTGCCCGGCAGGTATCGCGAGCTGTTTGGCGAAGCGGGTGCCGATGGACTTAGGCAGGATTTCGGAAAGGATAAGGATCAGCAGGGTGAGGACGACCGAAACGATGCCAAAAACTGCCTCTCCCCAGATTTTAGTAGCCTGGGCGCCCACACCTGCTGCTCCGATGGTATGGGCGATCGTATTCAGGGTGAGAATGGCCGTAATCGGGCGGTCGATGTTTTGTTTGAGCCTGATCATCGTGTTTGCAGCTTTGACCCCCTCTTCCGCCTTAACCGCCAGATAGGTGCTGGACGAGGAGAGTAAAACAGCCTCCATCAATGAACAGAGGAACGAAATCAGGAGGGCGATGGCCAGGTAAGTAAAAAGCAACATCATAGAGTCATTATTTAGAGAGGATCTTCCCTCTCAGATTGAGTTTTCAACTTATTATCAAAAAAGTCAGATAAGCGGCATATAAGAGAAGAAGAAAGATCCCCTCCTTTTTATCAATACTGCGTCCTTTTCCTGTAAAGATGAAAATAAAAACCAGGAAGCTGATTAACAAGTTCATACCCATATCAAGAATGGCATTTGCCTGGACTTTCACCGGGTAGATGACGGCACTGATTCCTAAGATGAAAAAGATGTTGAAAATGTTAGAACCTACAATGTTTCCCACGGCGATGTCGGTGTTCTTTTTGCGGGCAGCGACCACTGATGTGGCCAGTTCAGGCAGGGAGGTGCCTGCTGCGACAATGGTCAGCGCGATGATTCTTTCTGAAATCCCTAAAAAGGAGGCAACTTCAACAGCCCCGAAAACAATCATTCTTCCCCCGGTTGCCAGTAGGATCAACCCAGTGATAATCAGCAGAATGGATTTCAGAGGAGGTACATCCCTGACCACACACTCCTCGGTGAAATCTCCTTTGATCATCAGCATATAATTGTATGCCAGGAATATAAGAAAGAATAGCAACAGTAGAATTCCGTCGGAGCGGGTAAGTACAGAGATAGATGCCTTGTCGATCAACTGGTCGCTGGCCAGAATGAAAATAACCAGTCCGGCTAAGAAAGCCAGGGGGACTTCAATCCAGGTAGTCGATTTTTTAACAGCCAGCGGGTAAATGATGGCAGAAACAGCCAGGATGATTCCCACGTTGAAGATATTGCTGCCAATGATATTACCTAATACTATATCCGGGTTCTTGCCAATGGCGGCAAATAGATTGACAACCAGTTCAGGGGCCGAGGTTCCAAAGGCCACAATGGTCAACCCAATGACAATGTTGGGGATATTGAACCGTTTGGCTAAGGCGGAAGCATTGTCGACGAGCAGATTGGCTCCGTAGATCAGGGGAAAGAATCCCGCTACGAGCAAAAGAAGATACCACATAAACTTGGACTTGTTTCGGATGCAAATATCGTAAAACCTGTCGATGTATAAAAGAATGAGGGATGAATCAATGCTTTGGGAGAAATAAATTAACTAATTTTGAACTCTTTTTAAAGAAATAATCTAATGAATACCCGACTTTACAGCAGCGAGGAGCTTAGGGCAAAGAGCGCAGACAAGGTGACCTGGATAGGTCTTATGGTCAATGTGATTCTGACACTTTTTAAACTGGCAGCAGGAATGGTGGGGCGAAGCGGCGCTATGATTGCCGATGCCATTCACTCCCTTTCCGACTTCATCACCGATTTGGTGGTGCTGGCCAGCTTCCGGGTTGTTAGAAAGCCGGCCGATTTAAATCATGCGTATGGCCACGGAAAGTTTGAAACGCTTGCCTCGGTGTTTATTGGATTTGCCCTGATAATTGTGGGATTAGGCATTTTTTATTCGGGAGTAGAGAAAATCTATTCCTCGGTGGTACTCCATCAGGTTGTAGAGGCTCCGGGTTGGATCGCTCTTGTGGCAGCTATTGTTTCTATTATTACCAAAGAATGGCTCTACCGGTACACCGTAGCCACTGCCAAAAAAATCAACAGTCAGGCAGTTTTAGCCAATGCCTGGCATCACCGTTCCGATGCGTTTTCTTCCATCGGAACCATGCTGGGTATTGGAGGAGCCATTCTTCTGGGAGAGAAGTGGAGAATACTGGATCCCCTGGCTGCCGTGGTAGTCAGTATTTTCATTCTTTGGGTGGCCTGGAAGATTTTTCGCGGAGGTCTCAGTGAATTATTAGAGGAATCGCTGGATGAAGAGACGAAAAGGAACATCATGACCATTGTCGGCGGTGTTGAGGGGGTTTTGGAACCCCACGACCTGCGTACCCGCAGAAATGGCTCGAGGATTGTAGTGGATATCCATGTGAGGGTAAAAAATGAAACGACAATTGTCGATGCCCATCGCATCAACGATCTGATTGAAATCAGGCTCAGGGAAGCCTATGGAGATAATACCCTGATCAGTATTCATACTGAACCTGAGACCGAATAAAGGGAACCTTGGGGAAGGTTAACTCTTTGTTATTTTGTTCCGTCGTGGTTTCGGAGGATGAGAGTATATAGGGGGCAGTTCACTGGTAAAGATTAATTTTACGCCTTTGCCGGGAATCGAATAAAATTGAAATACCAAAATGAAACAGATCAAATTTGTGACTGCTGAAGAAGCGGTCAAGGTTGTGAAGTCGGGTGACCGGATTCACATGAGCAGTGTGGCCGTAACCCCCCATTTGCTTATTCATGCCCTTGTCGACCGTGGGCGGAAAGGGGAGTTGCGGAATGTCCGTATCCAGCATATCCATACCGAAGGGGCTGCTC
Organism: uncultured Prolixibacteraceae bacterium; assembly: GCA_964558145.1. GTDB lineage: Bacteria > Bacteroidota > Bacteroidia > Bacteroidales > Prolixibacteraceae > UBA1413. The sequence goes on from CAZLDP010000298.1 coordinate 3,004, forward strand.
CTTATGCTGACCCTCAGTTCGAAGGAGTATTTCAACTCGAATCCTTTTTTGTCGGATCGAATGTCAGGAAACAGACCCAGGCTGGTTTTGCCGATTATATCCCTGTTTTCCTGCATGAAACCCAGCGACTGATCAGGGAAGGGTACCTGAAAGTCAATGTGGCTTTTATCCAGGTGAGTCCACCCGACAAACATGGTTTTGTTTCATTGGGTACCTCTGTCGATGCTACATTGGCGGCAGTGGAAACGGCTGATACCGTGATTGCCATCGTCAACAAAAATGTGCCCAGAGCCTTCGGCGATGCCATGATTACCCTCAACGATATCGATATTTTTGTGGAAGATCACTCCCCATTGTATTCTCCTCCGATGCCTCCTATCAGTGAAACGGAATACAAAATCGGACATTATGTGGCAGAACTGGTGGAAGATGGGGCTACCCTGCAGATGGGAATCGGCGCCATTCCCAATGCCGTGCTTTCCATGCTGGGAAACCATAAAAACCTGGGCGTCCATAGCGAAATGTTTTCCGACGGCATTCTTCCTTTGGTCGACTCCGGCGTAGTTAACGGGAAAAACAAAGCCATTGACAGAGGGAAAATGGTAGCCACCTTCCTGATGGGCTCCACAAAACTCTATGATTTCATCGATGACAATCCCATGGTGGCGATGAAAGATGTGGAATACACCAACAGGGTTTATATTATTGCCCAGAATCCGAAAGTTACTGCCATAAACTCGGCTCTGCAGGTGGACATCACCGGGCAGGTGTGTGCCGATTCGTTAGGAACGAAATTCTACTCGGGCGTGGGTGGCCAGATCGACTTCCTCAGGGGAGCATCGCTCAGCCAGGGCGGTAAACCTATTATTGCCATGCCTTCGATGACCGAAAAGGGAGTGAGCAAAATATCTTCCATCCTGACACCGGGAGCGGGTGTGGTCAGCACTCGGGCCAATATCCACTGGCTGGTTACCGAATTCGGTGCCGTCAACCTGTATGGTCGTACTTTACAGGACAGGGCCAAGCTGATAATCTCCATTGCTCACCCGAGTGTCCGTGAAGATCTCGAAAAAGCAGCTTTTGAAAGGTTCGGACCCCATTTCCATTTTGTCGGGGATGGCGAATGACTGGCAAGTAAGGCAGGAAAAGATTCCTGCCTTACTTATTTAGAC
>CAZLDP010000299.1:0-4173 GCA_964558145.1 uncultured Prolixibacteraceae bacterium
AATTAATATTCACCCTTCAAGAAAACTAAAAGATAGAGCTGTTGTCCCAGCAATGCAGGCACACTTTTTCCCGTGGGAGCCCAATAGCCTCTACGAGGTCTTCTATTCTCTGAAACTGAAGACTTGTGAGATTCAGGGTTTTCCGGATGGATTCGGTCATGGCCTGGTATTTGTCGCTGTCCGGATTCTCATATTCCCTGGGGTCCACCTCCTTTTCCCCCTCCAGCAATTTGATGGCTTTCCGGGTGGCTAATTCCAGCGCTTTTTTGGACCGGGAGAAGTTGAGGAATTCGCAGGGGTAGAGGAGGGGAGGACAAGCCACCCGCATATGGATTTCACGGATCCCCGCCTCATATAGGTCGCGGGTATTCCCGATCAGTTGTGTGCCCCTGACAATGGAGTCGTCGCAGAAAATTCCCGATTTTCCTTCCACGAGCGACGGATTGGGGATCAGTTTCATTTTAGCCACCAGGTTACGGATTTCCTGGTTCTGGGGCATAAAACTGCGTGGCCAGGTAGGGGTGTATTTTGCATAGGGACGCATATAGGGAATCCGGCTTTGGTTGCTATAACCTACAGCATGTGCTACGCCTGAATCGGGAATTCCCGACACAAAATCGGCTGTCATGTGGTCGCGCCGCGCAAGGGCAGCCCCACACCTGTACCGGCACTCTTCCACATTGATCCCTTCGTAGAAAGAGGGGGGATAGCCGTAATAAACCCATAAAAATGCACAGATCTGCATCTTTTCATTAGGTTTCTTCAGCACTTCGGTGCCATCGGCGGTAATCCTGACAATCTCACCTGGCCCCAGATCACGCATGTGTTCAAATCCCAGGTTGAAAAAAGAGCACGATTCGGAGGCAACCGCATAGGCGTCTTCTTTCCTTCCGATCACCACAGGGGTGCGACCCAGTTTGTCGCGCGCAGCAATTAAACCTTCTTCGGTGAGCAGCGCCATCGAACAAGAGCCTTGTACCAACTGGTATACATTATCAATTCCCGACACCAGGTCGTCAGCTTCACAGATCAGCATAGCCACCAATTCTGTAGGATTGGTGCCACCCTGACTGGTTTCTGCAAAATGCTGCCTCTTTTTTAATAAACGGGTTTCCAGTTCTTTGAGGTTAACAATTTTGCTGACCGTGGCAATGGCAAATTTCCCCAGATGGGAGTTGACCACAATTGGCTGCGCTTCCATGTCGCTGATTACCCCTATTCCGCTGTTGGCTGCAAAACTTTTGATATCTTCAGAAAACTTGGTGCGGAAATAATCATTTTCTATACTGTGAATCGCGCGCTGAAATCCGAGCCAGGCGTTGTAAAAAGCAAGTCCTGCCCTTTTTGTGCCCAGATGGGAATGGTAATCGGTACCATAATACACATCGTATACACAATTGGATTTACCAATACTTCCGAAGAAGCCACTCATATTCCCTGTTGTTTTATTAAGCTGGTGCAAAAATGAGTAATGGAATTGAAAAGAAAAAACTTATTGAATATAAATTATTCTGACCTTTGCAGAAAGCAATCAATCAGGGAAATGACAAAGATACCCGTCCATATCGTTTCAGGTTTCCTGGGTAGTGGGAAAACCACTTTTCTGAAGGAGATCCTTATGCAGCTCCCGCCGGAGCTGAAAGCGGGTATTATCCAGAATGAGTTTGCTCCTGTCAATGTGGACGGGAAGGAATTGCAACAATCGGGAAAGGAGTTTCATTTGTTGGAAGTCAACAACGGTTCGCTGTTCTGTGTTTGTCTGCTGGGTGAATTCAAAAAATCGCTGGCAGGGTTTATCGAAGCCCATTCCCCTGATCTGCTCGTTTTAGAGGCGTCGGGAGTGTCGGATACCACCTCTGTCGCAGAAATATTCTCAGATCCTTTGCTGTCTGGTAAAATATACCTTGCCTCCCTCTGGTGTGTCGTCGATGCGTTCAACTACCTGAAAGCCGGAAAAATGGGAGAGCATGTTCACCGGCAGATCCGAATGGCAGATATCCTTGTGGTTAATAAAACGGACAAGGCAGGCGAGGTAGTTCCCGAAATCGTGCAGCAAATCAGGATGATCAATCCGTTTGCCGAGATCCGTACCACTTCTTACTGCAAGACCCCTTTTCTGCCCGGCCAGGTTGCGGCAAACCGGTTTTTCCGGGTTACACCCGGCACCACAGGAAGACCCGATATTCAATCGATGGTGCTTAAAACCTCCCGGAAAATCAGTAGCGCTGGGTTGCTCCGGTTCCTCAACCTATGGTCTCCCCAAGCCTACCGGATCAAAGGATATGTTGTCACGGCAGATGAAGGGTTACTGGCCGTTCAGTGTACGGGGGGAGAAACGGAAGTCAGAAAGGTAAATTCTACTGCCGGCATCACAGTATTGATAGCACTTACCGATCAGTTTTCACTCCGGGAGTGGAACCGCTCCTACACTCACCATCTGGGTGAACTTTAGATTAATTTCTTGACATCCCAAACAGCTTGCTCAGCCTCATCCGTGAAATGATGCCTTTTTTTCTATCTTTGCGCTGATTTTTAGCGAATTGTAATACGATGACCCATAAAGCAGGTTTTGTCAACATCATCGGAAATCCCAATGTGGGGAAATCCACCCTTATGAATGCGCTTGTAGGGGAGCGTCTATCCATTATTACCTCCAAGATGCAGACCACCCGTCACCGGATCAAAGGGATTGTCAACGGGGAAGATTTTCAGATTGTCTATTCCGATACGCCCGGTATTCTCAAACCAGGCTACAAGCTTCAGGAGACCATGATGAAATTCGTGGAAACTGCCCTCTCCGATGCCGACGTGATTCTCTATGTGACCGATGTGAAAGAGGAGTCTGAAAAGCACAAGGAATATATCGAAAAAGTCAGGCAAGCCGGTGTTCCGGTCATTGTGCTGATCAATAAAATAGACCTTTCGAATCAGCAGGAAGTAATCAGGTTGTACAATTACTGGAACGGAGTCTTCCCCGGAGCGGCAGTCTTTCCGGTATCGGCCACCGAAAAATTCAACCTGGAGTCTGTTTTCAGGCAGATTTTAGAGTGGCTTCCCGAGAATCCTCCCTGGTTTCCGAAAGATGAACTGACTGATAAGAGTGAACGGTTTTTCATGTCGGAGATCATCCGGGAAAAAATACTGCTCAATTATCAGAAGGAGATCCCATATTCCGTGGAAGTGGAAGTGGAGGAGTTCCGTGAGGAGGGTGGCATGCTGCATATTAGGGCGGTCATTTATGTGGAGCGCGAATCCCAGAAAGGGATCGTGATCGGGAAGGGGGGTGCCGCCCTGAAAAAGGTGGGTACCTTAGCCAGACAGGAAGCTGAAGAGTTTTTTCAGCGCAGGATATTTCTTGAGCTTTTCGTGAAAGTGGCTCCTGAATGGCGGAATAAGGAGAACGCAATCAAGAGGTTCGGTTACAGCGACGAAAAATAGGAATTTTACGGGGAAGAGCCTTTCTGGTCCGTTATTTTAGGGAGTCAACAAATTGAAGCAGATCACAACAGGATTATGAGCAAAATAGTGGCAATCGTGGGAAGGCCCAATGTAGGCAAGTCGACCCTATTCAACCGGTTTGTGGAGTCGAGGAAAGCCATCGTCGATGATGTGTCGGGGGTAACGCGTGACCGTATTTACGGAAAATGCCTTTGGAATGGCATTGAATTTTCGGTGATCGATACCGGGGGTTATGTAGTCAATTCCGATGACGTGTTTGAGGAACAGATCCGCAAACAGGTCCACCTTGCGCTTGATGAGGCGGATGTCATTCTCATGGTGGTCGATGTAGAATCGGGAATAACCGATTTGGATGAAGCGATGGCTGCCATTTTGCGAAGAAACTTCAAGAAAGTGGTGCTGGTGGTAAACAAAGTTGACCACAACAACCGCTTGGCCGATGCGCAGGAATTTTATGCCCTTGGTTTGGGAGAGATCTATCCGGTATCGGCTATGACCGGCAGTGGGACCGGGGAGGTTCTCGATGAAGTGGTGGGCGCCCTTCCCCAGAGCGCGCCCGAAGAAAGCGATGAGTCGCTGCCCCGCATTACAGTGGTGGGGCGCCCTAATGTGGGAAAATCCTCCTTCATCAATGCCCTTGTGGGTGAAGAACGCAACATTGTTACCGACATTGCCGGAACTACCCGCGATGCCATTCATACCCGGTTTAATAAA
>CAZLDP010000300.1:0-4166 GCA_964558145.1 uncultured Prolixibacteraceae bacterium
TTCCCAATCAGTTTCTGGCTTCGGACTATTATTTTAGCCGGCATCTGGGCCCGGGCACCAAGATATCCTTTCCAAATAGTTTTTAAAAGATAATACCTGCTTAGGTTTTTGATTACCAATGTCCATACAAGTTGGTTAGCGGAACTGGAACATTCCCGGAAATAACTTGTTATTATAGGTTTGGCCATTTGTTGGTTCCATCTTTGAGCCTGTTTATTTTTTGAAGCTGGAAGACCATTTTTTCGATAGAGCTTAATAAGATCGGGTAAACCAATACAATATACTTTCAGGCGTGTATCAAGATCCCCCCAACTTTGGGCACCATTATAGATTGTAATAAGAGGTGTCCCTATGTAATAAGTAGGTTCTTTAAACAAGGTGTCAGCAATCATCACACTGTGTGGGTACGTTGAAATTGCATCCGTATAGGGCTCACCTAAAGTCTTGTCTCTCCAGTAATCGATCCAAACCGATGTTTTTACAATATAGGCATACATTTGAGTGCACAGGGAGGTTTCCGGTTTAACCAGTTCTTGCCATTTTTCAACTACCCTGTCGGCTGTCTCCTGATTGGCGATATAGGTAATTTCTCCGCGAAAACCGCCTGTTGCCTCCTCAGTCCACTGCTGCGGATATGTGGCACAATTGAAATTTACATAAAAGATCTTAAACCGCTCCCTCTCTCTTTCCAATAGAGGTATCAGATAATCAATGGCTCCCAGATTGGCCAGGTTGTGGCTCCCCAGCACCCACACATACTCTCCCCGGGCTAATTCTGAGGGTCCCCTGACAATGTTTTTTATCGGTCCCAGATTGGTATCATTCCTGACATAATTCAGCGTGAATCTCGCGGCAAATTCGCTTAAAAGGATTTGGGTGTTGTCGTCTGATGCATTGTCTGATACAATGACTTCAACCTTGTTTCCCCATGGTTCAGTTTGTGGCAACAGCGCCTCAAGCATTCTTACCAGAAGATGAGCGCTGTTGTAAGTGGGTATGTAAATCGACAGCAATGGATCCATCAGATTTCTTCAAGCAATGGCTCCATCCTGTCCAATGGGTTCCCAAAGCTGATTTTGGGATATGCATTGATGTCAGAAGGTATCATGACCTGGAGCAGAAAGGGTTCGTCAGGAGAATCCCACAATTTTGACAAACCTGTAGATATATCTCCTTTTGTATGAATGGTAAATGATGAGATACCGTAAGCTTTGGCGATTTTTTCAAAATCGGGTGAAGAATAATCCCAGGCCGATGAAATGTGCCGTTTACCAAAATAACTGTCCTGGAACTGACGGATCATTCCCAACGACTGGTTGTTGATCACCACCATTTTTATAGGGAGTTTATTCCTTACAACTGTTTCAAGCTCCTGGATGTTGATCTGGAATCCTCCATCTCCCGAGACGGAAACAACCGTCTTTTTTCTCAGGGCCAAACAGGCGCCAATGGCAGCAGGCAGACTGTAGCCCATCGATCCCATTCCTCCTGAAGTTATGAAACTTTGGCCTTTTTTCAATTCAAACGATTGAGCCATCCACATCTGATGGTTGCCTACGTCGCTTAATATGCAGGCAGCTTCCTCTGACCTTGTTGCAAGTTCATGAACAAAGGAATTCGGATTAATTGAACCGGCCTTTTTCTGTTCGTTTGTGTCAGGATACTTAGTTTTTAATTCGAATACATAATCCTGCCATTCCTCTCTTATGAAAAAAGATTCGTTCCTCACAACTTCCATCAAATCTTCGAGAAAATGGTTCAAATCACCCACGACTGGCAAACAGCCTTTTATCCTTTCATTGATTTCATCCTTTTCAATGTCAACATGCACTATCTTTTTCCCCTTGCTAAAGCTTTCCGTATCCGCGCCTGTCTGCCGGATATCCAACCTGCTACCAACCACCAGAAGAAAATCGGCTTCCTTTAATGCGATGTTGGCCCAACGGTTTCCGTAAACCCCGATAAAACCCAGTCTGTATGGATTGTCAAATTCAAGTGTGTCAAGACCTAATAAAGAAAAAACAACCGGAACTTTCAGATGGCCGACGATTTGTCTAAACAGTTCTGTTGATCCTGAAGCTCTTATGCCTCTGCCTGCTAGAATTAAGGGGCGCTTTGCGGCACGGAAATCAACCAGAAAGGATTGGATTTCATCATCAAATCTTCCGGATCGCTTTACCTGTTTAATCCTTGTGGGTATTACCAATTCGTCAGACAACTCTGATCTTTGAATATTCATGGGAATATCAATCAAAACCGGACCAGGTCTTCCTTCAAGTGCTGTCTCCCAGGCATCCTGCAATATTTCAGGGATCTTTTCCGGAGAATCGCCATTGTACACTTTTTTGCAGATGGGCCTTGCCATCGTTAGAATATCGTGTTCCTGGAAAGCCAGTTGTCTTACTTTTTTATCCCCTTTTTGTTCATACGTATTTACCTGTCCGGTAATAAAAACTGCCGGAACGGAATCGTAATAACAACTCCCGATACCGGTTAAAAGGTTAACAGCTCCAGGCCCGCTGGTGGCAACCGCAACTCCGGGTACATTCCTGACACGGGAATAGCCATCTGCTGCAAAAGCGGCAGCCTGTTCATGATGAACCGTAACAATCGAAAAGTAGTTTTTCCTGAAAAACCCATCCAACAGATGAGATACCATCCCGCCTGTCAACACAAAGATATGATTGACACCCTGGTTCTTTAAGAATGTGGCAATGTATTCGGATACAAGCATAAAAACTCAATTATGAACTTCAATATATTGATTGAGCATTCTGGTTAGTCCCATCTCAATGTCAAATTCGGGTTCCCAGTTCAATAGACCAGATATTCTTGATATATCTGCTTCCATAAACATAACCTGGTCTTTTTGATAAGAGACTGCCCCATAATTTATCGTTGATCCGGATTTCAAGATAGTCTTTAATCTTTCAATAATGGTTCTGATTTGAACACTTTTACCTGATCCGATGTTGACAATGCCAATGCCTTTTGAAAATACCAGTTTTTTCAAGGCTTGGATCATGTCATCAATATACAGGTAATCCCAGTATTGCTCTGCCATTGTAACGCTAACGGCACCATTCCGTTTCATAGTCTTCACAAGATAGGGGATCAACCAATCGTGGTTATCTTCGGGTCCATATACAGAAAACAATCTCAGCCAGGAATGTTCTATTTGATAGTGCCTGCAAAGTGAGGCAGAAATATCCGAGGGAATAAGCTTCGCTTTTCCATAAAGTGAGGTTGGACGGCAAACATCTTCCTCCGAGATTCTTTTATTCAGATTCCCATATTCCGCCTGAGATCCGAGCCCAATCCAATGTTTTACCCCAATTGAATTAGCAAATCTGACGGAATTGATTATCAGTGGAATGTTTACCGTAATCTGTTCAATCTGGTTTCTTTCATCGCCAAATACACCCTGCCAGCAGAATTCGAAAAAAACCGGCTTGTCTGCATGAATTTTCGCCGGATCAATTTCATCAATATTCCTGTTATATCTAATAATAGAGATATCACTGTCTCCGGTGTCTATCTTCGAATTTTCCCTTGCCAAAACAATCAACCGGAAGTTTCTGCTCTGTAAATTTCTCAACAGATTTTTTCCGATGAAACTTGACGCACCGTGGATTACAATATCAGTCATTTGAATTTCTGATTGCAGATATCCAGGAATTCATCTATCTGTTGCATTCTTTGGGAAAACAGATGTTTTGAATCCGTTTCATCCTTATATCCTCTCACGGTAAACCGTACGGCTTGTCCGAAATCCAGGACAGGTGACCATCCCAGATGTTTTTGTGCTTTAGATATATCCAGTTTCAGATAGCCAGCTTCGTGAAATTTTTCATTTTCCTCCGCAACTTCAAATTCAGATCCGGGGAAATACCCAAGGATAGCCCTGGTTAAGTCTTCGACACTTTTTTCCGAACCGGATTCCGGTCCGAAATTCCATCCTCCCGACATCTCCTTTCCTCTTTGTGAAAGGGCATGACAAAGAAACAAATACCCCATAAGAGGTTCAAGAACAAACTGCCATGGTCGAACTGACCGGGGATTTCGCAATACAATCTTCTCTTTGTTTTGAACCGCCCTGTAAATATCGGGTACGATCCGGTTTTCAGCCCAATCGCCTCCGCCGATGACGTTGCCGGCCCTGGCAG
>CAZLDP010000301.1:0-4159 GCA_964558145.1 uncultured Prolixibacteraceae bacterium
AAAAACTTTAAACATCATGACAAACCGGCGGCAGCAGGCGATGCCTGTTGTTATATTTAACTTTGCGAAGATGCAATCTGCTGCACAAAAAAAGTTCTTATCAATGAAAATACTTTCAATACGATGAAAATAACACGTTTTTTAATGGTGATTGTCATGCTGTTCTCAGGAAGAGTGACGGCAGAAGCCTGCACGGCTGCCATCATATCGGGGAAGGCGACACCCGACGGAAGGCCCCTGATCTGGAAGCACCGCGACTGCAGCCATCCCCAGAATGTCATTCGCTTTTTCAACGACGGTAAATATGCGTTCATTGGGCTGGTCAATGCAGAAGACGAAGATGGTGAGGCTGTCTGGGCAGGATACAATTCCGCCGGTTTCGTCATTATCAATACAGCCTCCTATAATCTGACGGCCGAAGACGACACCGTAAAACTGAAGGATCGCGAAGGCATTCTCATGCGGCAAGCCTTGCAGGTATGCGCTACCGTGGATGACTTTAACCGTTTTCTGGAGAATGCTGCCAAACCCCTGGGAGTGGAATCCAACTTCGGAGTAATCGATGCACAGGGAGGAGCTGCCTGGTTCGAAACCGGACAGTACACCTTTACGATGCTTGATGTCAATGATCCGGCGGTGGCTCCCGGCGGATACCTCGTGCACACCAACTACTCCTTTACGGGAGATCCTGACCGTGGAGCGGGACACATTCGTTTCAACACGGCGCACCATCTCTTTCTTCAAGCCTGGCAGCAGGGAAACTTCACGGTGAGATGGATTCTTCAGGAGGCAAGCCGATCCCTGTGGCATTCACTTACTGGCGTGGATCTCGAACAACAGGAGTTTCCTGCGGGAGTTCAGAAGTTTGTCCATTTTACCGATTTTATTCCCCGTTACTCCTCCACCTCCTCGGTGGTGATCCAGGGAGTTTTACCCGGCGAAGAGGTAAGCCTGACTACCATGTGGGCCATTGTGGGATTTCCCCTTACTTCGGTGACGATGCCCTTGTGGCTGGCCGCCGGCGATCAGCAACCCTCCCTCGTCCTCCCCGGCAAAAAAGGTAATGCCCCGCTTTGCGAAAAATCGCTTCTTCTGAAGGAACAACTTTTCCCGGTGAAGATGGGTTATGGCAGCAACTACATGAATGTATCCGCGCTACTGAACCGCAACGGTTCGGGAATACTCCAGCAACTGAAACCCCTTGAAGACGAAATCTTCGACCGTTCGTTCGCCCGGCTTGATGCCTGGCGCAAGGAGAGGATCCGTACCAGGGAGATCTCCGCTTTATACGGGGAGTTGAATGAATTGATCACGGAACGCTACCAGAGGCTCTTCGGCTTGTAGCGCCGCCGTGGACCGGAGGCTTTTCCGGCCTATTTTTCCAGCATTTTGATGAAATAGCCGCCTACGACCGACCTTGCCTGGAATCCCACCTGTTCGGCATTGGTGGTTTCGTACCAGTCGCTCATGGGCACCCGGTCGGGCGTTTCACTGACATATCGGTGCAAGGGGTCGATGAACCGGATAAAGGTTTCTTTGTCGTTGGCTAGGGTGGCTGTCCAGACAATCCAATCCGATTTAGTGTAACTTTTCCTGCTGTCTAACGGCAAACCATACTCATTCTGGCGGTTAAGATAGAAAGCAACTTCTTTTTCAGCCACTTCAGGAGGGAAAATTTCCCATTCCAGAAGTTTGTTCCAAACCAGGTTGTATTTCTGGCTCCAGGTTCCCGGCTGGTCAAAAGTGAGCCGATAATGATCCCCGTCGTTGGCCATACGCATCCATTGCGCCGCCATTTTCCGGGCTTCAGCGGTGTATTTTTCCGCGATATCTTTTTTTCCCAGCATTCTGGCCAGGTATCCATAGCCGTTTATTCCCAGGATGGCTTTCACCGAAAGGTTGGCATTGTGAGCCAAGTGACCCGCAAAGTCATCGGTACAAAGCTGATTTTCAGGATCAAGGCCGTGTTCCAAAAGGTAGTTGGCCCAGGTGGTGAGGCTTGCCCAGTGTTTTTCGGCATAGGAGGCGTTGCCTTCGGTATGGGCGATGGCCGCTGCCAGGATCAGCATGTTCCCGCTCTCCTCAACAGGCATGTCGCCGCCATAGGTCTGGCCTTCGGCAATGGGATAGGTTCCTACATCATGAGCGGCAAAAGGTTTGTCCCACTTTCCGCTTTCCGAATAGTAGAAAATCGGATCCATCATTCCTTTGAGAAGCGCAGGGTTGTATTTCAGGTACAGGGGGGCGGAGGGGTAGGTGATGTCAACCGTGCCGATCGAACCGTTGCTGAAGTTCTCCTTTGAAAAGAAGAGCATCTCTCCTTCCGGGCTACGAACCAGCTTGTGGGCCGCAATGGATTGCCGGAACGCGGCAATGACCAGGTCGGCATATTTTTCTCCTCCTTTGTCGAGCGCTTCCTGGACCAACTGCCGGTCAAACTTCTGACATTTTTTGAGGATGGGTCCATATTCGGCAACTGCCAGGTTCAGCGCATCGTCCATGCTCACTTTCCCATCCTGTTTCCACCAGGCTTTCAGATTGTTCCCGAAATAGCGGATCGACTCCAAATCGTCGTATCCTGCCATGATATAGCCAGAAACCGGTTGGGAACCCACCTTGCCGACCGGAGTGGCAATGCTCATTACCGGCAGTTTTTCCCAAAGCTGTGCCACGATTTTGGTTTCTCCTTCTCCCAAAGTACCGGTCCGGACAAACGACTGTTTATTCACATAGTAATCGCTGATCGCGGTGGTTGCGCCCGAAGCCACGGGGGCAGCCAGGTAAAAGTAACCCCAGTCGATGCCCCGGTTATCCCCTTTTTTTTGGAGGACACGCTGGGAGGTGGTGCCTGCCCTGAGGTATTTCACCTGATCGGTGGAGCCTGAGGTGATTTCCGTTTCCTGTCCGGGATGATCGACCCCCCACTGGGGAGTGGCCTCAAAATAGAGTTCCACCTGATGAGGCTTTCCGTCGTTCGACTGAACCTGGTAAGCAATGTAATTCACAGGTCGGGACAACAGGTCGGGTTCAGCGGGAAGCAACGGGGATACAAACCTCACTTCAAGATCAACGGGACCGCAGGTGAACCGGTATCGGGTATGGGTCGGCGACAGGGCCACGCTGTTCTGCACGGCAGTCACCGGGAAGAGGGGACCATCGCCTGCATCCACGAAGAGTCCGAAATCCACGTAACCGCCGCCGGCTTGGTTTTGACAGTGCACCGCAATGACATTCTTGCCCCCCTGGATTAAAAGATTCCTGTCGATTTTCTGCACAATGTTGTTTCTCCATTCAAAACCCGTTGATACAAGCTGTTCCCCGTTCAGATAGAGTTGAAAGATATCGTCGTGGGAATAGATGAGAAAGACCTCTTTATTTCCTGTCATTTCGGGGGTGAATTCGCGGCGTATCCAGATATCTTTGGTCTCCCAGAGCGTGGATATCCGGGGCATGCCCTTGGTTCCGAATGCGGCTTTCCCTTTTTCCCACTTTTGATCATCGTATTCCACCGCAGTCCAGTTGCCCTTCGGTTCAGTCAGGGTATAACCGGCTTCCCAGGAAGCCCGGTTGGCCATGGGAATCAGCGGCTCCCACTGGGGTATTTCCTCTCCAAGGAAGCGATAAAGTTCCCCGTCAACCCTGATGGCCCCGGTCAGGGAATGGATCCTTCCCGTCCAATGCCTGACCGAAGAACCGAACAGGGTGTCGGTAACAGACCAGGCGCTGGTATAGGGATCGATGGTAACCAGTGGATAAGCGGGAACCCTGAATTCCCGGGAATGGCTCTCCGGAAGGGATGAACTGTTGCATGATTCCAGCAACAGGGTGGTACCCAGTAAAAACAAACTGATCAGGTATAAATGAACTCTGTACTTCATAGAAATCCTGTTATGTGATTTAAACGGGTACAAGTTGTTTAATTTTTTCGAAATATGACTGAAAAAAAGAGGTGGAGTTCAATATTCCTGCTTTGTTGCGCCGGCAGTAAGGCCTCTGCGACATACAATATCTATTCAGGAAATGAAACGACAGAGTTGGCGGAGGTGGGATTCCCTATGGTTTCAGCAACTGGGCCAGCTCCCGCAGGTCGATTCCCGGAGGAGCCGGAATATGAAGCTCTTCGGTGTTCTTCAGTGTGCGGTCGTAATAGTAATACTGA
>CAZLDP010000302.1:0-4155 GCA_964558145.1 uncultured Prolixibacteraceae bacterium
ATCGTAAAGAAATATTGTTAAATTAAATTATAGGAGGATTGAGCCATGACACTATTAAAAAGATCGAACATGTATCTTCCATCATTCTGGGATAATTTCTTCTCTAAGGATCTGATGGATTGGGGTAGTTCCAATTTTTCGACTACCGACACGACTTTGCCTGCCGTGAATGTGAAAGAAAGCGATGATGCTTTTGAAATTGAGGTAGCTGCACCGGGAATGAGCAAAGAGGATTTCAGGGTTAAACTGGAGAACAACCTGTTAACCATCTCTTCCGAAAAAAAGGAGGAGAAAAAGGAAGAGGAAAAAGGGCATTATACCCGCCGTGAATTCAGTTATCAGTCATTCCAGCGCAGTTTTACCATTCCCGAATCGGTGGTAGATGGGGGAAAAATTTCGGCAAAATATGGCGACGGGATTCTTTGTATCACCCTACCCAAGAAGGAAGAGGTGAAACCCAAGCCTGCACGTGAAATTTCGATTATGTAAATAGATGGTTAACCAGGCTCTTTACAGGGCCTGGTTTTATTTTTTTAACAAAAAAAGGGTTTTAATTTATAGATCTTACCCCTATTTTCGTGCCACAAAAACAAAGAGTATAAATTTTGTAATATTTGATGTATGAATCAGGCGATTGATATTCGTGAACTCAATGAACGTATCCAACGTGAAAGTTCATTTGTTGATTTGATTAACCTGGAAATGAACAAGGTTATTGTAGGGCAGAAGCATCTGGTGGAGAGCTTGCTGATTGGGTTATTATCCGACGGCCACATTTTGCTGGAAGGTGTGCCGGGTCTGGCGAAAACACTGGCCATCAAATCACTGGCACAGACGATCGATGCCAGGTTTGCACGAATTCAGTTTACACCCGACCTGCTCCCTGCCGACCTGGTGGGAACGATGGTTTACAGCCAGAAAAAGGAAGAGTTTTCTGTAAAGAAAGGGCCGATTTTTGCCAATTTTATCTTAGCGGATGAAATCAACAGGGCCCCTGCCAAAGTACAGTCGGCGCTGCTAGAAGCCATGCAGGAACGACAGATTACCATCGGCGAGAGTACGTTTGTGTTGGACAAACCTTTCCTGGTTATGGCTACGCAAAACCCCATCGAACAGGAGGGAACCTATCCGCTCCCCGAAGCGCAGGTTGACCGTTTCATGTTAAAAGTGGTCATCAATTACCCGAAGAAGGAAGAAGAAAAGCTGATTATCAGGCAGAATCTGATGAAAACCTTCCCTGAAACCAGCAAGATCATGAAACCGGCCGACATCATGAATGCGCGCGAAGTGGTAAAGGATGTCTACATTGATGAAAAAATTCAGAACTACATCGTTGACATCGTTTTTGCAACACGGGAACCCGCCGGTTACAAACTTGAGAAATACCGCGACATGATCAGTTGGGGTGCTTCCCCCAGGGCAAGCATCAGCCTGGCACAAGCTGCCAAAGCTTACGCCTTCATCAAACGGCGCGGTTACGTCATCCCGGAAGATGTCAGAGCCGTATGCCCCGATGTGATGAGACACCGGATCGGCCTGAGTTACGAAGCAGAAGCCAACAACATTACCTCTGAAGAGATCATCACCGATATTCTCAACACGGTGGAAGTACCTTAGACTGAGGCCGGGATCGGGGAGTCGGTTGACAAGGGTCAGCAGATTGATCAAACGTACCACACAAGGAGTTACGATATTAGATTTAAGATTGGATTATGGAAACTACCGATCTGTTAAAGCGGGTTAGGCAGATAGAAATTAAAACGCGCGGACTTTCGCGGAATATTTTTGCGGGTGAATACCACAGCGCCTTCAAAGGCCGGGGTATGGCCTTTGCCGAAGTAAGGGAGTACCAGTTTGGAGATGACATCCGCAACATCGACTGGAATGTGACTGCGCGGTACAGTCATCCCTATGTCAAGGTTTTCGAAGAGGAACGCGAATTAACCGTCATGTTGCTCATCGATGTGAGCGGCTCGCGCAATTTCGGATCGTTTATGAAACTCAAAAAGAACATTATCACCGAAATTGCCGCTATCCTGGCTTTTTCTGCCATTCAGAACAATGACAAGACCGGGGTGATCTTTTTCTCCGACAAGATTGAAAAATTTATCCCACCTCAAAAAGGGAGGTCGCACATTTTACGGATTATCCGTGAATTGATTGAATTCACTCCTGAAAACCGGGGTACCAATATTCCGGAAGCGTTGAGATATTTCACCAATGCCATCAAGAAGAAATGTACCGCCTTTGTGATTTCTGACTTTATGGATGAAAACAGCGACCTTGAAAAAGCGCTTTCGGTAGCCAACAACAAACACGATGTGGTAGCCATCCGTATTTTTGATGAAAGGGAGAAGGAACTTCCCCCGATTGGAATGATTAAAGTGAAAGATGCGGAAACGGGAAATTATTACTGGGTAAACAGCAGCGACAGCAGAACACGGGAAATATACCGCGACGGGTGGACCGCCCACGAGAATAGGCTGAAAGGGATCTACACCCGCTGCGGAGTAGATGCAGCCGTTATCAATACCCGCGAAGATTATGTAAGATCGTTGATTAACCTTTTCAAAAAACGGGAGGCCAGGAGATAAACCAATGAAGATGACTGTTTCTTTTTTAGGAGGTATCCTCCTTGGGTTGGCAATTCCGCTCAGCAGTCTGAGCCAGCCTGTCAGGGTTTCGGCTTCGCTCGATTCTACCCGGATCCTGATCGGCGACCAGATCAGGCTGAAACTGGAACTTGAAAAACCGAAGGACTTGTCTGTAGTTTTCACGCAGGTACCCGACACCCTGGCCGGAAAAATCGAAGTTTTGCAACGGTCGGGAATCGACACGGTGCTCACGGGGGAGCAACGTGAGAAGCTGACACAAACCTTTCTGGTAACCTGTTTCGACAGCGGACAGTACGCAATCCCCCCGTTCCGGTTCGAATTCATGTCGGCCGACCGCTACGACTCCATATTTACCAATGAGCTGTTGCTGAACGTGCTGACGATGGAAATTGACACCACCCGGGGCCCCACCGACATTAAACTACCGTATGAAGCGCCGCTCACACTGAAAGAGGTGACCCCCTATATCCTGGGCATCACCCTGGTTGCCGCCTTACTTTTCCTGTTGCTGTACGGCATAAAAAGGAAGAAAAAGAACCTGCCGCTCTTTGTCAAACCACCTAAGCCGGCCGAACCCGCCCATGTGGTTGCCTTGCGGGAGCTCGACCGGATCAGGGAGGAAAAAATCTGGCAGAAGGATAAGATCAAAACCTATTATAGCGAGGTGACCGATGTTCTGCGCAATTATATCGAGGGAAGGTTTGGGATCCCGGCTATGGAACAGACTACCAGCGAAATTATCTCCGCTTTTCAGACAGAAAAAGATCGGGTGACTGAAAAATCGCTTGGCTACCTGCATCACATCCTTCCCTTGTCGGACCTGGTGAAATTCGCCAAATACAAGCCTTTACCCGACGATCACCATTTGGTGTTGGTAAACGCCTATTTTTTCGTGAATGAAACCAAACCCGATTCTCCTGCCGACACGGAAAAAAACCCCGGACCGGGAGAAGAAGGAGCAGCAATAACTGCAAATTAAGGAGTATTATGTTTGGAGATGTTACTTTTAAAAATCCGGAACTCTTTTATCTACTGCTGGGCCTAATTCCGATGGCCCTGTGGTACTTTCTGAGGCACAAGAAAAACAGCGCCAGCATTCAGGTATCAGGCACTTCATCCATCCGGAAAGCGCCCCTGACCCTGCGTCACTACCTGAGACATTTGCCCTTCGTGCTTGAATCGGCTGCCATTGTCCTGTTTGTGACCGCTTTAGCCAGACCGCAATCTTCCACCAGTTGGGAAAACGTAACCACCGAAGGGATCGACATGGTCATTTCCCTGGATATTTCCACCAGCATGCTGGCCATGGACTTTTCACCCAACCGGCTTGAAGCAGCCAAAAAAGTGGCCATGGAGTTTATTTCCGGCCGGGAGCATGACCGGATGGGACTGGTGGTCTTTGCCGGTGAGGCATTTACACAGTGTCCGCTGACCACCGACCGTGCGGTATTGCTGAATCTTTTCAGCGACATCAAAACCGGGCTCATTGAAGACGGGACGGCCATCGCGTCGAAGCGCGGAGAACCCTTCCCCCAGGCCG
>CAZLDP010000303.1:0-1319 GCA_964558145.1 uncultured Prolixibacteraceae bacterium
GATGTAGCCATGCTGGCCCACACCCATGGGCAGCCCGCTTCCCCGACCAGGTTGGGGAAAGAGATCATGGTTTTTGTGGAAAGAATTGAAAACCAACTTACCCAACTGAAGCATCAGCCCTTATTTGTTAAATTCGGCGGGGCTACCGGGAACTTCAACGCCCACATGGCGGCCTACCCGGCCATTGACTGGCAGGCTTTTGCCGACCGTTTTGCAAAGGAGAACCTTGGCCTTTCCCGCTCCCGTTATACGACCCAGATTGCCCATTACGACGATCATGCAGCCCTTTTTGACAACATGCGGCGGATCAACACCATCGTGATGGATCTCAACCGCGATTTGTGGATGTATATCTCAATGAACTATTTCAAACAAAAAGTTAAAAAAGGAGAAGTGGGATCATCGACTATGCCGCACAAGGTGAATCCCATCGATTTTGAGAATTCTGAAGGGAACATCGGGATTGCCAATGCCGCTTTCAGCCATCTGGCAGCAAAATTGCCGGTATCGAGGTTACAGCGTGATCTGACCGACTCAACCGTCACGCGCAATATCGGAGTGCCTTTTGCCCACACCCTCATCGCCATCGATTCCACGATCAGAGGGCTCGACAAACTCCTGCTGAACAGGCAGGCGATCGATGCCGACCTGGAAGAGAACTGGGCGGTAGTTGCCGAGGCCATCCAAACCATTCTCCGCCGCGAATCGTATCCCAATCCCTACGAAGCGCTGAAGGAACTCACCCGCGGGAACCAACCTGTTACCCGCGAAATTATCCGGACCTTCCTACACAACCTCCCTGTCTCCGAAGCCCTCAGAGAAGAGTTGCTCCAAATCACACCCCATAATTACACCGGCGTTTTCTGATCCAAGAGGCTTTTTCCAACAAATAA
The DNA here is from genome assembly GCA_964558145.1 of uncultured Prolixibacteraceae bacterium. Taxonomy (GTDB): domain Bacteria; phylum Bacteroidota; class Bacteroidia; order Bacteroidales; family Prolixibacteraceae; genus UBA1413. The sequence continues at coordinate 894 of CAZLDP010000303.1, forward strand.
CCGATTCACATGCAAGAATTCCTGAAAATCCTTAAGCGGTTCATTCCTCCCTATAAAACCAACCTCGTCCTTACCTTTCTGTACCATTTCCTGTCGGCCGTGTTTGCCGTTTTTTCGGTGGGTTTGATGATTCCCATCCTGGAAATCCTCTTTGGGATGGCCGAGGATGTCAATACCCAAGTTCCCTGGGCACTCAGTCCCGATTCGATTACCCACAACCTCTATTATTATCTGACCTTGTTCAAAAATGCCTATGGTGCAGGACTTTCGCTCCTTATGGTAGGGTTGCTGGTCACCTTCGGAACTTTTCTGAAGGTGGGATTTGCCTACCTGGGTGCCTGGCAGACGGTTTACATCCGCAACAACGTGGTCAGAGATCTCCGTCAGCAGATTTACGCCAGAATTCTCAAGCTGGCGCTACCCTTT
>CAZLDP010000303.1:1329-4154 GCA_964558145.1 uncultured Prolixibacteraceae bacterium
GATGTCATGGCGCGCATTTCGGGCGACGTCAGTGAGGTGGAGAATTCCATCATGGCCTCGCTCGACATGCTCCTGAAAAACCCGATCCTCATCATAGTCTTTCTCATCTCCCTGCTAATTTTAAGTCCCACGCTCACCATGTTTATCCTGGTTCTGCTTCCCCTTACCGGCTTTTTTATCGGCAGGATCGGCAAATCGCTTAAGAAAGTATCGCGCGAGGGGCAAGACAAGATGGGTTTGCTGCTTACCATTATCGAAGAAACCCTGAGCGGATTACGGATTATCAAGGCCTTTAACGCCGAGAAAAAGATGGAAAACCGTTTCAACGGGGAATTACGCCAGTACAAGAACATCATGAACAAGCTGATGTGGAGGCGTGAACTGGCCCATCCGGTCAGTGAGTTGCTGGGGACCTTCGTGATGGTGCTGATCGTCTGGTTTGGAGGAACCCTCATTCTCGGCAGGAACAGCGAACTGTCGGGACCCAAATTCATTGCCTATCTGGGTATTTTTTACCAGATCATCAACCCGGCAAAGGCATTTACCAGCGCCCTTTATACCATTCAGAAGGGACTTGCTTCCATGGACCGTATCGACAGGATCTTGTTAGCCGACGTTACCATCCGGGAAAAACCGGATGCCCTGCCTGTCAAGACCTTCACCCAGACCATAGAATACCGCAACGTCAGTTTTGCATACAGCGACAAAGAGGTACTGAAGAATGTCTCCCTGAAGGTACCCCGGGGAAGCACGGTAGCCCTGGTGGGACAATCGGGAAGCGGGAAGACCACCTTTGTCGACCTGCTGCCCCGTTTTTACGATGTAATGGAGGGGGAAATCCTGATTGACGGGATCGACATCCGCAACCTTAAACTCCACGATTTGCGGAACCTGATGGGGAATGTAAACCAGGAAGCCATTCTTTTCAACGACACCATTCACAACAACATTGCTTTCGGAGTGGAATTGCCCACCAGGGAGGATGTGATCAGGGCGGCAAAAGTTGCCAACGCCCACGAATTCATCATGGAGAGTGAAAACGGCTATGACACGGTGATCGGAGACCGGGGAAGCAAATTGTCGGGCGGACAGCGGCAAAGACTCAGCATTGCCCGTGCCATCCTGAAGAATCCGGATATCCTTATTCTCGACGAAGCCACTTCCGCCCTGGATACGGAATCGGAACGACTGGTGCAGGATGCCCTTGAAAAGCTGCTGAAGAACCGCACCTCCATCATCATTGCCCACCGGCTTTCCACCATCCGGAATGCCGACTTCATCTGTGTACTCGAAAAGGGGAAAATTGTGGAAACCGGCACGCACGAAGAGCTGATCCGCCTCAATGGGAGGTATTCCAAACTTTGTGAAATGCAAAGCTTCTGAACCGGCACCTGCCTGTTTCAGAGTCCGGAAGCCAGAAGGTCGGCAATATGGATGGTTTTGACAGGAAGGTGGTTCTTTTGGATATAGCTGTTGAGGTTCATCAGACAGGATGACTCAGTGGATACGATGTATTCAGCGCCTGCAGCAAGGGCATTTTCGACCTTCTGTTGGGTCATGGCAGTGGAGATACCGGTGAATTTGGCCGCAAAGGTACCGCCAAAACCACAGCAGGTTTCCCTGTCCTCCATCTCCACCAGTTCCAGTCCCTCCACGTGGCTCAGCAATTCCCGCGGTTCGCTGCGGATCCCGTACTCACGCAGGGCAGCACAGGCATCATGATAGGTTACCCGATGAGGGAACCGGGCGCCGAAGTCCACAACCCGGACACCATTCACCAGAAAATCGGTCAGCTCGTAAATCCGCGATTTCATCCGGTTAAATAGCTCCATTGATTCCGGATCATCTTCAAACAAACGGTGGTAATAATTGCGGATATAGGCAACACACGAAGCAGATGGTCCAACAATCACCGCGGATCCGGAAAAATCGGCAAGAAATTTCAGGGCAAGTGAACGGGCTTCCTCCTGGTACCCGCTGTTAAAAGCAGGCTGTCCGCAGCAGGTCTGTTCCGGGTTGTAATGCACCTGAATCCCCGCGTGGCGAAGAAGCTTGACTACGCTAAATCCCGTCGATGGATAAAGCTGGTCAATAAAACAAGGTATAAAAAGATCAACCTGCATTGGAGTTATAATTATCCTCAAATAGCACTAAAAAAGACTGTCTCACGAATGAAACAGTCTTACGGGCACGGGAGGAGCGACTCGAACGCCCGACACTCGGTTTTGGAGACCGATGCTCTACCGACTGAGCTACACCCGTGTGAATTTTTCTGCAAATATAGCATTTCTGAGTAAATCCACTGATAGATTTAATAGAAGAAATTATCTGTTTTTTAAAAGAGCGAAAATACCTATTCTATTAAACAGGAAGGTCACAGTAGGGCAATCCCCAATACATTGTTAACTAACTCCTTGTAAAAAATGAGTTATAAATGAGGCACGATTTTCAATGAATTGATAGTTTAATACCATCTTTATCGGGTTGATAAAAAACCTCAAGATGATAAAGAATAATAAAGTGATTATCTTTTTGCTTATAGCAGCGTTATCGTTGACTTTCCTCTATGTAAAAAAATCGCACCGATGTAAGAACAATAACCGCGAACTCTTTTACGATGCGTTTCCTGTCAATATTTCACTCACGGGAGAAGTAATTGATTCCGACTCCGCGATGTTGCGTTATCCGTTCAGGATCAGGCATCAAGACAGCTTGGCTGTCGTGATGGACTTGCATCACCCCGAATACTTCTATCATTCTTTCACTTATCCGGAGTTCCGGTATATATCTTCATTCGGGAAGCGCGGTCAGGCGCCCGGGGAGAA
>CAZLDP010000304.1:0-4151 GCA_964558145.1 uncultured Prolixibacteraceae bacterium
TCATTGCTAATTGTTCATTGCTAATTGCTAATTGCTCATTGCTCGTTTTCCTCGTTCTGCCTGTACTATTTTATTATTTTTGCCTACCTTTGACACACGATGATGAGAACCATAGCAGAGAATATTCGGTTCATCAGGAGTACACTTCCTGGAAATGTCAGATTGATTGCGGTTTCCAAAACAAAGTCGGTGGACGACATTATGGAAGCCTACCGGGCTGGGCAACGGATGTTCGGGGAGAACAAAGCGCAGGAGATCTGTGCAAAGTATCCTTTAGTGCCCCCCGGGATTGAATGGCATTTTATTGGTCACCTCCAGACCAACAAGGTGAAAATGATCGCTCCTTTTGTTGCCATGATCCACTCGGTCGATTCTATGAAACTGCTTAGGGTGATTGACAGGGAAGCCGGCCTCTGTAACCGGGTAATCCCCTGCCTTCTTGAATTCAAAATTGCCGGGGAGGAGACCAAATATGGACTGACCTATGGGGAAGCTGCTGAAATGGTAGAGAGCGAATCGTTCGCGAAGCTGGAGCATGTGTCGGTTGCGGGGGTGATGGGTATGGCCACTTACACTGACGATCTGCAGCAGGTGAGCGAGGAATTCAGAACGCTGAAACTGATCTTCGACCGGCTCAGGCAAAATTACTTTTCAGGTTCATCAGCTTTCCGGGAAATCTCGATGGGCATGTCGGGCGATTACCTGATTGCTGTAAGGGAGGGAAGTACCCTTGTCCGCATCGGAAGCAGCATTTTTGGGGAGCGGTAGCACAGGCATAGATATACTTCGGGGATACGCTTCAGGGGAGGATGAAAACATATTTTGGGATTTGTCATTTTCCGTTTTCCTTTTTACATTTGTTTCTTTCTGAATGGTTGGAATACCAGCAAACTAATATGATGTTATTATGGCAAATCTGGAAACAACTTATCTGGGTATCAAATTAAAAAATCCATTAATAGCCGCAAGTTCAGGACTGACCAGTTCGGTTGAGAAAATCAAGGAATTAGAGAGGGCCGGTGTGGGTGCGGTGGTTTTGAAATCGATCTTCGAGGAACAGATAAACGGGGAGATCGGAGACATGCTCAAACACAGCGGTCATCCGGGTGATTATCCCGAAGCCGAATACTATATTGAGAACTATGTAAGAAACAATTCTGTAAGTCGGCACACCGATCTGGTTGCCCGGGTTAAACAGGAGACCTCCTTGCCTGTGATTGCCAGTGTAAACGGTGTTTCTTCGTCGGGGTGGACTTCATTTGCTAAAGAACTGGAAGAGGCCGGGGCTGATGCCATAGAACTCAATGTATTTTATCTTCCCGTTGACCGGCAGCAAACTTCGGCTGAGGTGGAGAAGATCTACACCGATATTTTACGGTCAGTAGTGGCCAGCACCAAGGTGCCTGTGGCGGTAAAACTGGGAAGTCACTTTACCAACATCATCGGGATGGCTGAAAAGTTAAAGGCCAACGGCGCCAAAGGATTGGTGCTGTTTAATCGGTTTTATGAACCGGATATCAATCTTGACAAACTTGAAATGGGAGCTTCCGATGTGTTCAGTTCACCCGTTGAGTTACGTCATGCCCTTCGCTGGGTAGGTCTGGTCTCTTCCCGGGTGTCTCAAATCGATCTGGCTGCTTCTACCGGTATCCATGATGGCCAGGGCGTAATTAAGCAGCTTCTGGCGGGAGCACAGGTTGTCCAGATTTGTTCAGCCCTGTATCTTCAGGGAACGGAGGTGATCGGCACAATGATCGGAGATCTGAACCGCTTCATGGAACATTGGAATTTTAATACCCTCGATGACTTCAGGGGCCGTCTTTCAGCGGATAAGGTTGCCGATCCTATGATGTATGAGCGATCGCAGTTTATGAAGTATTATTCGAACAGGTCATAGCGCCACCTTTATGAAACGGGCATGGGGCTTTTGTTATAGTTTCCGGTTTTTGCCTGTACTGGTGATATTCTTTGGAACCCGTTCCTTTGAGGGGCTTGCCGGTGACGAGTTGCGTATTTATAACAACCCTCCGGGCTTTACCGATGTCTGGTATTGTGAAGATATGGTCAGGGTGGCTCCGCAAACCATCATTGAAAGGTCCGGTCCTTTCCTGCACAACGAAGGGATAAAAATTTCGATATCCAACTACCGCAAAGGGGAGGATTCTCTGGCATTTACCCATGCCTCTCCGTCGCTGGAGTGGAAATGGAACGAACAATTTGGATATGCCACCCTTACAGGCGCCGGTACCGCTGCCGATTATCAGGAGGCTCTTTCGGCGGTTTTCTACCTGAACAAATCGGCCAATCCGGTCAGAGATACGCGTTATCTCTCCGTTTCACCCCTCGATGCGGATTACCTTCCCCATACCGGCCACTTCTATAAATTTGTCTCCAGGCCGGGCATTACCTGGTCTGCAGCCCGCGCTGAGGCAGCATCGATGACCTATTACGGATTACAGGGATATCTCACGACCATCCTCGACCAGGTGGAGAATGATTTTATCACGTCGAAACTGATAGGTGTAGGATGGATTGGTGCCTCCGACATTGAAGAGGAGAGTGTGTGGAAATGGGTAACAGGGCCTGAAGCGGGAACCGTTTTCTGGGAGAATGGAAAACAGGTGGGTTACAGCAACTGGAACCAGGGAGAACCTAACAACATTGGAGCGGGTGGGGAATGGTGCGGACACATGATGTATGCCCAGCAGGTAAGGGGAACCTGGAACGACCTGAATAATACCGGCAACACCGATCCATCGACCAACTATTATCCGCTGGGGTTCATCGTGGAGTTCGGAGGGATGGAAGGAACCTTGCCCGATCTTTCAGCTAATATCCGCATCAACATGGTGGAGCGGCCTTTACTTTCTTATCGTCCAGCCGATACGCTGGTGTGCGGAAAACTTACCCACCGGATGAATTTTTCGCTTTCATCAGGCTCGTTTCAGATAGAGGCGCTTACTCCTGGACCGGTCATTACATCCTCCAATCTGTTGAGCCCGGAAATTACGGTCCCCCGGTATGGAACCTACCCGTTCAAGGTGACCATGACTTTGGGATGCAGCTTCGATTCCCTGATCCGGATTTCTTTCCGCCATCAGCCTTTGATGCGGGTCAATATCGATTCGACCACCTGCTATGGCTACAACCTCAGGGTAGAATTTCAGGGTGAATTGGAAAATGATGCCTTTTTTGAATGGTATTCCGCAGATACACTTTTTTCATCGGGGATCAACCTGGTCAGTGATACCATTCCGCTGGGAATGGGAGATGATTTCAAACGGTCGATCCTACTGAAGGTCAATGAACAGGGATGTAAGGCTGTCTCTGCTTCCATACCGGTAAAAGTGATTCCTCTTCTGGAATTCACTCCCGACCCTGTTTCGGGATGTTCTCCCCTGAACGTTCGTTTCGACAGCGGGAATAAACCCCAGGTGAGGAAATGGGAATGGGATTTTGGCGACGGTTCAGCTTCGGAACAAGCTTTACCTTCTCATACCTACATCAACCGGACGGGCCATGTGAAGCTCTTCGATGTGAAACTGACCATTGAGGACCAGAATGGCTGCAGAAACTGGGATAGACTGAAGGATGGAGTGGAACTCTTCCCCGAGCCGGTTGCAGAGTTTTCTTTTGCACCTGCCGACCCGCTGATCACCGATCCACGGGTCAGGTTTACCAGTAAAAGTCAGCATGCCGGATCGCTGAAATGGAATTTCGGGGATGGTTCCCCTGAAATGGTTAACCAGGATGCCCCTGATCACTATTTTACCTCCCTGGGAGAGTTTAAGGTTACCCTGGAAGCCTCTAACCAGTGGGGATGTGCCGATACCAGCTCTGCCAGTCTCTTTGTCAGGTTTGATAAGCTTTTTCCTCCCAACGCATTCTCCCCCAACAGTCAGGATGAAACAGACCGGGTTTTCAAAATTCACGCCGACGGCATTTTGGAAGTAGGCTATAAGCTGACCATTTATGACAGATGGGGAAAATCTCTTTTCATTAGCCGGAGCCCTGAAACCGGATGGGATGGCAGAACCGCCGGCGGAAGGTTTGCCCCTCCGGGACTCTATACCTGGATTCTGGAATATACCGATTTTACGTACACCAAGCATACCCAGAAAGGAACAGTAACGCTGGTTTACTAAAATATC
>CAZLDP010000305.1:0-4120 GCA_964558145.1 uncultured Prolixibacteraceae bacterium
GAAGCGCATTTTGGCGGTTCCGATATCCTGGGTCATGTATACCGAGGTGCCGTCACTTCGCAACAGAACCTTATGGTCGAGTCCTTCGCCGGTAAGGTCGGCCCATACCGATCCATCTTCGCGACGGTAAAAAATACCCTCACTGAGTCCCCGGAGTACCTCTTCCCGGCCCTTTAGGTAGGTTTCCGATTCATAGTAGATTTTATCGAAATCAACGCCCATTTCACGGTAGGTGGCGTCAAACCCATCATACACCCATCCGTTCATCATCTTCCAGAGGGCAATGGTTTCTTGGTCACGGGCTTCCCATTTCCTGAGGAGTTCACGCACTGCCAGCATGGAAGGAGCCTGGTTTTCAGCTTCTTCCTGCGGCATTCCCCCGACCATAAGCTCTGCAATCTCTTTTTTGTACTGTTTGTCGAAAAGAACGTAGAAGTCACCTACGAGATGGTCGCCCTTGATCCCGGTATTTTCGGGAGTTCTTCCTTCTCCCCACTGCTGCCAGGCATACATCGATTTGCAGATGTGGATGCCACGGTCATTGACAATATTGGTTTTAACCACTTTTTTACCATTACCCTTCATAATCTCAGCGAGTGAGAAACCCAGCAGGTTGTTGCGGATATGTCCCAGGTGAAGGGGTTTGTTGGTGTTGGGGGAGGAGTATTCAATCATCACCAGTTCAGGATCATCGCCGGGTGATTTGAGCCCGTAATGGTTATCAATGAAAGCCTCAAGCAAAACATCGAGCCAGACCCTGTCGTGAAGGGAAATGTTCAGAAAGCCTTTCACCACGTTAAAAGCAGCTACTTCCGGCGCATGGTCCTGCAGATACCTGCCTATCAGGGTGGCGGTGTCGGCGGGGGATCTGCGAGTTGCCTTTACCAGGGGAAACACAACCATCGTAAGGTCTCCCTCAAATTCCTTCCTTGTCTGTTGTAGTTGGAGCAGATCCTCACCGGGTGTGAATCCGAAGAGCTCTTCCACTCCTTTGCGCAGATGTCTTTGCAGGTTCAGTTCAATATTCATTGCCTTTCATTTTTTGACCTGCGAAGATAGTGTTTTTGGCGCTACTCTTTTACTTCCCTTTCTGATCCTTTGAGTCAGAGGGGGTGAATGACCAGTCCCGACCTGAGTTTAGGTTCGAACCATGTAGTTTTCGGGGGCATAATATTTCCCGAATCTGCGATTCTGATGAGTTGTTCCATGGAGACGGGGTAAAGGGCAAAGGCCACTTTCATTTCACCAAGGTCGACCCTATTTTTCAATTCTCCCAGGCCGCGGATTCCACCGACAAAGTCGATCCGGGTGGAGGTTCGTAAGTCTTTGATTCCTAAAACCGGCTCCAGAATCTGACTGGAGAGGATGGTTACATCGAGTGCCCCGATCGGATCGTTGTCGTCGTAGGTGTCTTCATGGGCTGTGAGTCTGTACCAACTGCCACCGATGTACATGGTGAATTCATGAAGACGGGAGGGGCGGAGTAGCTCCGAATCTGTCTTTTCCACATAGAAGCGGGTACTGAGGGTTTCAATGAACTGCTTTTCCGAGAGACCGTGCAGGTCTTTGACCACTCTGTTGTAGTCCATGATTCTGAGCTGGTTGTCGGGAAAATGGACCGCCATGAAAAAATTATACTCCTCGTCACCCGTATGGGCAGGATTCTGAGCCCGTTTTTCAGCTCCAATCCTGGCAGCGGCGGCAGTGCGATGGTGGCCGTCGGCGACATAGGTGAAAGGCACCTTCTCCGAAAATAGCTTTTCCAAGCGCTCATTATCCTCACGGCTGTAAACCGGCCAGAACTGGTGGCCAAAGCCCTCTTCCGCCACGAAGTCATATTCCGGGGGTTGCTCCCTGACATTCCGCTCCACAATGGCGTCGATTTCTGGAACAGCCTTGTATGAGAAAAATACCGGCTCAATATTGGCATTCAGGTAGCGGGTAAGGACCATGCGGTCCTCTTCCTTGTCGGGGCGTGTGAGTTCGTGTTTCCTGATAATTCCCTGTTCATAATCGCTGCAGGCTGCACACCCCACCAGCCCATACTGGGTCTGTCCCTCCATGGTCTGTGCGTATATGTAAAAACGAGCCTCGGGGTCAAGAGCAAGCCATCCCTTGTCGCGGAATGCGGTGAAATTCTCCACAGCCTTCAGGTAAACCGTTTCTGAGTGGATATCGGTTCCCGGAGGGCATTCGATTTCGGCGCGCGTGATGCGCAAAAGCGACCTTTCCTTTCCGGTGGCCATACGGGCAGCTTCTTCACTGTTCATTACGTCGTAGGGAAGAGAGGAAAGCTCCTTCACGATCCCCGCCGGCGGCCGCAAGCCGCGAAATGGTTTTACGATTGCCATATAGTACTGACTATAAAGATTATCGAATGCAAGATGTTAGATATCAGACGTAAGATTATGTCTGAATAGGGCGTTCTACTTCCTGGCTTTCAGGTATTTAGTTTACTTGGCAGGTAACGTCTCCGTTTTCAAAGAAGGCTACGATCTGACGGGCGGCAGCAGTCCCTGCATTGTTGTTGGCCTCGGCAGTCTGGGCTCCCATCTTTTTGGGTGTCGCATAATAACGTCCCTTGAATTTTTCGGCAAAGAGCAGTTTCTGGTTGGGTTCCACATCAGTGAGGTATTTGATACCGGGTTTTTCCTCCATGATCCTGATCAGGTCTTCTTCTTGAATGACCTCCTTGCGGGCCGTATTGATAATGACGGTGCCATCCTTTAATCCTTTGAGGACGGGGTAACTGACTGATCCGATATGTTCCCCTTTTGCAGGAACATGGATAGAGCCCACATCACTTTTATGGTAAAGTTCTTCCAGCGATTGCGTATTCTTTAGTCCGATGGCTGCTGCAGCCTCTTTGCTGTAGCGTGTAAAAACAATGACTTTCATACCGAGGGCCCGGGCGATGCGGAAAACATTCTGTGCTACATATCCGAAGCCATGGAGGCCAAGGGTGCGACCCCGCAGTTCCCCTCCCGGTTTACCCGAAAACATTTCCCGCAGGCCATATATGGCTAATCCGATAGCCAGTTCGGCAACCGCATTGGCATTCTGGCCCGGAGTGTTCATCACCACCACTCCCTTTTCACGGGCATAATCGCAGTCGACATTGTCATAGCCGGCTCCTGCCCTGACCACAATCCGGAGATGTTCGGCCGCATCCAGAACTTCGCGGTCGATTTGATCACTCCTGATGATCATGGCATCGACTCCGATCACCGCTGTCAGTAATTCTTCCTTTACGGTATAGTTTTCCAGCGTGAATACTTTATAGCCCGCCTTGGTCAGAATTTTGGACATTTTCCCTAAAGCCTCGCGAGCGAAAGGTTTTTCTGTTGCTATCAATATTTTCTTCATGATGGTTCTGTTTCAGGTTTAACCAAAAAAACCATGGCCGCAGATTCACTTTTCGAAGAACGTACGGTCATGGCTTCTCTCTTAGTTTATTTTTTCAAATTCTTTCATCGCATCTATAAGTGCCTGAACGCTTTCAACAGGCAGTGCATTATACAGGGAAGCGCGGAAGCCCCCGACGGAACGGTGTCCGGCTAGACCAATCAGTCCCCGGGATTTGGCAAATTCAAGAAATGGTTTCTCTAATTCTGCGTAATCGGGATGCATGATAAAATTGACATTCATCCTTGAACGGTCAGCATGGTCTGGAACTGTCGCTGAAAACAACTTGTTGCGCTCAATTTCGGTATAAAGCATTTCTGCTTTGGCTTTGTTGATTTTTTCAATTACCGGAATACCTCCCAAATCCTTCAGCCAGATCAGCGTCTGAAGACATCCAAAAACCGGCAGGGTCGACGGAGTGTTGAACATAGAATCATTCGCCACATGAGTTTTATAATCGAGCATGGTGGGAATGAGCCGGGTCGTTTTACCCAAGGCATCATTCTTCACAATGACAAGCGTGGCGCCCGAAGGTCCCAGGTTTTTCTGTGCGCCGGCATAGATCAGGTTGTATTTAGACACATCAACAGGGCGGCTAAGGATATCGGACGACATGTCACTAATCAGGGGCACTTTTACATCGGGATCACTGAAAATTTCGGTTCCGTAAATGGTATTATTAGAGGTGTAGTGGAAATAATCGACATCTTCGGGT
>CAZLDP010000306.1:0-4118 GCA_964558145.1 uncultured Prolixibacteraceae bacterium
GTTGCTCAGGAAGGCCTGTGTGGTAGGAACCCCCGGGTCGGGATTTGGACCTTCCGGGGAGGGATATTTCCGTTTTTCAGCATTTGCCGAGAGGGAAAATGTGCTGGAAGCGCTGGAAAGGATCCAACATATTTAAAAAATTGAGGCCGTCTCAAAACAGAGGCGGCCTCTTTTATTATACACTTTTCAGGACATCCCAAACAAACGCCCTTATTCCCACTTCCCGGTTGATTTCGTCGATTTTCTTCACTATTTTGAGGATATCATCCACTTTTTCATCTTCCACAACGGCTATGGCCGCAGAGTTCATTTCAGGCCAGGTATGGGTACCCATGCGGGGTTCTCCATCCACACTTCCGCGCCCGTGGACAGTGGTCCACCAAGTGAATCCCCTCACGCTCAGTTTATCAAACATATATTCTACCCTTTCGGTATTAGCCTGGTTAAATACGATAAAAACTGCTTTCATTACCTTGCTTAATTAATCCATAAAACGAAATTGTTTCCGCAGTTTCTCCACCTTGTTGCGTTCACCGCGGCGAGCGAAGATGCCATACATCACGGGAACGATGACCATGGTAACGATGGTGGAGAATACCAGGCCTCCAATGACGGTGATCCCCATGGGCTTCCATAGTTCGGAACCTTCGCCAGTACTCAGAGCCAGCGGGAGCATCCCCAGGATGGTGGTACCAGCAGTCATCAGTACGGGACGCAGCCTCGATTTGCCTGCCATGGCGATGGCCTCATAAAGCTCGTAGCCCCGGTCGCGCATCAGATTGGTAAAGTCAATGAGCACAATCCCGTTCTTGACCACAATACCGATCAGCAGCACTGCTCCCAGTCCTGCTACCAGTGAGAGGGTAGTTCCGGTGAGGAATAGCGCCAGAACAACCCCTGTGAAGGCAAAGGGGATCGAGAATATAATCACAAAGGGCATAATGAACGATTCGAACTGGGAAGCCATCACGATAAAGACCAGGATTAAACTGACCACCATCAGTAGTGCCAGGTCCATGAACGACTCCTGCTGGTCTTCATAGGTCCCCCCTACATTGACCATCACCTCCTGCGGGATGGGAATCTCCCTGATCGCCATTTTGATATTTTCGGCCAGGGTACCCAAAGGCACCCTGTCGGGAGAGGATGACACGGTCACCAGTCGCTCCTTGCGTTTGTGCTGAATGCTCGGGGGACCCCAGTATTCCTTCACCTCCCCGATCTCCTTTAAGCTGATGGTTTTCCCCGCAGGGGTCATCAGGGTCATCTGCTCCAGGTCAGACACTGAGTTGCGGTATTCTTCAGCCAGACGCACCCTGATATCGTATTCATCGCCCTCTTCTTTGAACTGGGAAGCGATCATTCCGCTCACCCGGTTGCGGATATTGGTCGAGACCATGGCCGTATTCAGGCCATGCAAAGCCATTTTCTCCCGATCAAGGACAATCTGAAGTTCCGGTTTATCCTTTTTGCGGCTAACCACCACATCTTTTGCCCCTTTCACAGTAAGCAGCCGGGCTTTCACCTGTTCTGCCAGCATGTTGGTGATATTGAAATCATAACCGTAAATCTCCACATCAACAGTGGCAGCCCCCCCCATCATATGGCTGGAGGTAGAAAAAATGGCGCTGACAATTTCAGGTACCTGGGCAAAATCGGCCCGCATGGCATCGGAAACATCCCATACGGTGCGCTCCCGCTGGTCCACATCCTCCAACCGCATCATCAGATTAATGATATTGGACCCCGAGGTCCTGAACAGGGAGAACATGCCCCCTTCGTCGTCACTTCCTGAGGAAGAGGAGACAATAGTTACTTCGGGGTATTTTTCTTTAATAATCTGTTCAAGCTTCCTGGTGGTTTTAATAGTTTCCTCCACCCGGGTACCAGTCTCCAGTTCAATGGCTACACTCAGGCTGCTCTCATCCGATTCCGGCAAGTAGTCGGTACCGATAAATTTCAGCAGCAGGAAGGAGGAAAAGAAGATAGACATGGCGATGATGACGGTGAACCGTTTATGAACGAGTACCCACCGGAGGGTTTTTACATAGAATTCGTCGAGCCAGGCGAGGAGAGGCTTGAAGGTGCGGTCCCAACTTAGGCGGCCCGGGTTTTCATTGACGGGGCGGTTGCGTAGGAGGTTGGCCGACAGCATGGGAGTGAGCGAGATAGCCGCCAGCGTAGAGGTAACAATGGTAATGGTGACAATCCATCCCAGCTGATTGAACATCACACCGGTCATGCCGCCCACCAGCGTCAGGGGCATGAACACCGCCACAATCACCAGGGTGGTGATGATCACCGCCATCCATACCTCATTGGTGGCATAAATAGATGCCTCACGCGGCGAGGAGCCCCGCTCTATGTGCCGGGTGATGTTCTCCAGCACGACAATGGCATCATCAACGACCATCCCGATGGCTATGGAAAGCGAGGTGAGCGAGATGACATTGATGGAATTACCGGTAGCATAGAGGTATATAAAGGCCATGATCAGCGAGATGGGAATGGTCAGTACGATGATAAAGGTGGCCCTCCACCGTCCCAGGAAGACCAGGATCACCAGAATCACGAAGACAAAGGCCCACATCAGCGTCTCCGAAAGGTTGCTGATCGATCCCTTGATGAACTTGGAAGTGTCCATGATCAGGTCGATCTCGATATCGGGAGGAAGCTCTTTTTTCAGGGTTTCTAAGGAGGCGTTGATTTCACGGACTACCTTCACGGTGTTGGCCCCCGATTGTTTCATGGCAAAAATGCGGAGTCCCTGTTCACCATTGACTCTCTCCTCCAGGGAGATGTCCTTGAGGGAATCGCGCACTGTGGCCACGTCGCTCAGGTAAATGCTTTTCCCATTATAGGTTCCCAGTACCAATTTGGCCAGGTTGTCACTGCTGCTAAGTTCTCCCTGTACCCTGAGCTGGTAGTCGGTTTTGCCCATCTTGACATTTCCCGAAGGCATGTTGAGGTTTTCGGCGGCAATGAGGCTACCAATCTGCTCGACCGTCAGGTGATAGGCGTCGAGTTTCCGGGGATCGGCATCGACATAGATCACCCTGCGGGGTGCTCCCATCATGCGTACTGAGCCCAACCCTTCGATCCGGTTCAGGGGATTGATGATTTTCTCATCGATCAGCTTCTCGATGCCCGGATAGCTCTCACGGGCTGTGACCACATAGACCAGGATGGGCATCATGTTGGTGTTAAACTTGAAGATCATTGGGCGGTCGCACCCTTCCGGAAGAAAATCGTAAAGCCGGTCAGACACATCGCGGATATCGTTGTTGGCTTCATCCAGATTGGTTCCCCATTCAAACTCCAGATTGATTACCGACAAATTATCATACGAGGTGGAGGTGATCTCCTTAAGGCCGTCGACCGAGTTGAGTGACTCCTCTAATCGCTTGGTGACATTGGTTTCTATGTCAGCAGCGTTGGCTCCTGTATAGGTCGTTATCACTGAGATGAAGGGGGGTTCCATTTCCGGATAGAGGTCCACCGGAATATAAATCAGCGAATAGATCCCGGCCACGATGATGGCAGTAAAGATCATCAGCGTGGTAATCGGCTTGTTGACTGATGTTTTGTAAATACTCATGTTGCTGACAGTTTAAGGGAGTCTTCCCTGATTCATTCTGAAACGACTTCTACGTTCACCCCGTCAAGCAGGCGCGACTGGCCACTGGTGATCACCCTGACGCCCGCATGGAGCTGGTCGGAAATCACTTCGATCTGGTCGTCATAACGGCTGCCGATGGTAACCGGTATTCTTTTGGCTTTGCCCTCCTGCTCGATGAAAAGATACCTTTCGTTGGAACCTTGCATTTTCAGGACAGCCAGGGCGGGTAGCACGATGGCCTCTACCTCTTCCAGGTCAAAGGAGACGCGGGCGAACATGCCGGGGCGGAGAATCCCTTCACCGTTGGCCATCACCACCTCCACACTGAAGGTCCGGGTGACCGGGTCAATGGTAGGGAAAATCCGGTTAACCCTGCCCCTAAAGGAGCGGTCGGGATAAATGTCGTTTTTGATTGTGGCATCCATACCACTTTTTATCTGGGGATAATATTTTTCGGAGACCGGCACGAAGATCTTAAGGCGGTCGATCTGTACCAGCG
>CAZLDP010000307.1:0-4114 GCA_964558145.1 uncultured Prolixibacteraceae bacterium
GATATTGGCCACGGCCCTTCCCAGATGTTTACCCAGGTCATCAAAGACCTTCAGCGCAACCGGATCGCCAATCGTCGCCCTCCGGAAAAGCACCTTCCCGTCGATCCCCTTGTCTCTGAAGAACTGTCCGCTCGCGTATGCCTCAATGTTCTTGTCGCGGTAAAAGATGTTTCCAAACTCCCCTGCACCGCATAATCTTCCCGGATAAAGGTGGCCATTGACGATGATCCCTGCTCCCAATCCTGTGCCGAGGGTAAGTCCCACAAAATTCTTGTACGGTTTCCCCTTGCCGAAATAGCGTTCGCCCAAAGCAAAACAGTTGGCATCGTTGTTTACCAATACGGGCTTGTTGAAATAATCGCCAACCAGGTCAGCCAACGGAACCGAATCCCAACTGGGAATATTAACCACATCCAGAACCGTTCTTTCCTCCAGGTCAACCAGCCCGGGAACGCCAATCCCGATTCCCCTGACCGAGGGATCGAAAACCTCCTCGATCGACTGGATTACGGCCTGGACCACTTCAAATTGTGGCCGGTCAAATGGGGTCGGCAAATCTGACTGCCGCGTAATATGTCCTTCGTGGACCAGCCCTGCACTGATTGTGGTCCCACCGACATCTACTCCAATTATTTTCATAGCAGGAATTGGGTTAAATTCCTGCAAATGTAAAGAATTATGGGGAATTGATGATTCCGGAAGTCGGATTTTGGATTATCAATTGGTACTAAATGACTCGCGTTCCGGTTTCAGAAGAGACCCTCGACCGATTTTCCAAGCAGAGAGGCTTCCCTGAGAAACTCCTCCACGTTGAGTTCCCGCAGATAAATCAATCCGTGGGTAGCTCTCAGCAGGCCGGATTCATTTTCATAGTAGAAGTTTTTACCTAACAGGAATTGGATTTGCTTGTGTTGTTCCATCCATATTTTCTGGGTCAGTTCGCTGAATTTTCCGTCGTGCTGATAGCTGGGGAACGAGGCATTGACCTGGCTCAGGTAGCAGTCGGTAAACGATTTGTCTAAAACAGCCAGCGAGTTCATGGATACGGGCACGATGACCTCCACATCGGACGGATTATAACGGAACCACACATTGCGGTAGCCGATGATCCGGAGTCCTGAAAGATCTTCTTCCCTGTTCCATTCTGCCACTGCTGCTGCAATTGCCTGAAGCACCTTGTAATGGGTGTCGGGTCCGCTTCCCTCGGGATCCATGGCCAGGCTGATTACCGTGGGCTTGTATTTACGGAAATCTTCCAGAATAGGCAACACATCGCGTGTCCGGTCGGGACCGCTGCCAAAAACAGCTCCCTGGTAAAAACCCAGCCTCAGGTGATGCACATTTTTGACCGATATTCCATAGTGTGCCCATACCAGTTCTTCCTCAAATTCCCTGATCATTCCCTTCATCTTCTGGATTAGGGGTGGATTCTTTGCCCCGTCGTAACTATCTTCCAGGACTTTGATGGAGTCAAGGATGGTCTTTATCAGTTCCTGGCGGTCCTTAATCCCCCAGATGATTACCATGGACCTGACCAGCCGGTGACAAACACCCCGTCTCTTCTCTTCCTCGTCCATGGCGGCTATATTATCGAGGTAATGGTACACATCCTTGTCCCATTTAAACTGATACCCTTTTTCAAAAAAATCGGGATAGTTGATCATTTCGATTTTTCCCTTTCCGATCAGGTTGAGCGTATCGCGGAGCAAATCGAGCATAAAACCGTTGGTGACCGCGTTGAACCCGGAGAAGTGCATTTCATTGCTGGATTCGCGGCTCTGCCGGTTGGTCACCGGCATAATTCCCAGCATGATGTCGTCGTGATGGGGTCCGGTATGATAATAAACCTGATTGGTTTCTCGCCGCATGCCCCGGTGCATTTTGGCCAGGATGGAGTCGATGACGGTTTGAACGGTATTATCGTTCAGGTTGGGGATCAGGCTGCAATATTCATCTGCTTTAAGCTCTTCAATGGAAAGTTTGGGACCAAATTTGTTGATTTTCTTGCAAAGGTCGATCACTGCCCTTTCTGTTTTCCGGTGATCCCAGGGGGTCTCCCTGTAATAGGCGTCAATGCTGTCGTGCAGTTTGACAGCCGCTCCACGGGTCAGGTAAAAACAGTTGTTGTCCAATTTTTGAAGGGCAGTGGCCGGAAACATGTTGGTAGGCCGGCTTTCGATGGAATCTCTTATCACATCGGCGATTGCCTCTCCTGCAGCATAAACGATTGTTTTTGCAGCAGGATTAAAGGTGAGCGTTCCCAAACCAATAGTGATTACCAGCCTGTTACGCGATACTTCGATGCCACCCAGGTCACCGGCCGTGACAGCTTGCGTTTCAAAGTTCGTCCCGGTAAGCCGGGTCGGGGCATAATGGTTGGTTCCGCGGGTGTTGAAGGCGATGTGGCCATCGGGCCCGATCCCGCCCAGAAAAAATCCGATACCTCCCCACTCCCTGATCCGGGCTTCGTACTCGTCACACCAATTGTCGATCATAAAAATCGATTGCTGCCGCAATTTTTCAACCTGGGTTCTTGCTTCCCTGAACCGTAACGAAAGGTCGATCTGATAGTCGGGAAAGACTTCCCCGAAGGTTTTACCCTCGGCAAGCGGTATTGCATCCGAATTGATGAGCAGCGCCCTTTGGGGATCGAGCCCAAATCCTTTGAGGTAATATTGGTCGACATAATTCCAAAGACTGTTGTGCTGACTGGAATGGATGGGATAGAATTCACCCGACTGGACAAACCGGAGACCTCGCAGATCAGGTTTTGGAGCCCCACCCAGTCCGTATCTGTTCAAAATTTCACTCCCCTTGGTGTTGTTCCAGTTTTCAAGTAACAGCATGGTGTTCTTCAAAAAATGCTGGGCTGTTTTGCTGGCGGGTAACGAGATCACCCCCTCAGGATTCTCAAGGGTCCACTCCAGGAAACTGAGCGCCGACAGCAGCCCTAATTTGGGAAAATTGTCCACAATAACATAGGCGGTGGGTGTCGTGTTTTTCTGACTGCCCGATTCCTTGTAAAACGCCTGTTCAACTTTGGTGAGATTTTTCATCATATCGGTTTTAATGATTTGTTTCTGCCAATTTATCGACAGCAAAGGCTGCCGCACCTATGGTTCCGGCCTTTGCTCCAAGACCGGAGAACTGTATTACGGTATCGTTGCTGATGTCGGTATTGCTATAGGTGTAAATCGCCTGTTCAATGGGCGCGTTCATGAAAGGAGCTGCTTCTGCCATTTTCCCTCCTATGATGACCAGTTCGGGATTAAAAAGCTGGATCAGGTTTGCAATTCCTCTTCCCAGCCAGAATCCGGCATTGCTCAAGATCGAAATGGAAAACTGGTCTCCGCAAAGGGCTGCCTGGATCACGGTGTCGGGATCGATTTTTTCCGGGTTGTTTCCGGTCAATCCGGGGATCAGCGAAGAAACACCCTCAATAACCCCTTCCCGGGCTTGACGGGTTATCGCCTGTGCCGATGCCACCGATTCAAGACAGCCGATTTTCCCGCAAACACAGAGACTCCCGTTTTCCACAAGGGGGATATGTCCGAATTCACCTGAAAATCCCGATTTCCCGGTGTAAGGCTTTCCGTCAATGATGATCCCCATTCCAATACCCCAGTCGATAAGCACCATCAGTACATTTTTCCTGCCCTTGGCTAATCCGAAATGGTGTTCGGCAAAGGTCCTCATTCGCGCATCATTATCTATGAAAACCGGAAGACCAAAAATTTTCCCTATTTTCAGGTTAAGATTTGCGATCTCCGGGAAATAGCTCAAATTAACCGAATCTCCCTGGTTGACCAGCCCGGGCATCTCAATCCCCACCGCAATCACCTTATCCCGGCAGGGAATGCATGCTTGCAAAATCTTCACCAGTTGGGTCTGAATCCTCCCAAACAGGGAAAAATCATTCTGCATCTTCTCCGGAATGTAATGAGGACCGCTGATTTCGGCATTGCGGGCATTGAAAACCGAAATAACGCTGTAATTCACATTAATCGTAATTCCGGCTACATAGAAAGCATCTTCTGCCAGTCCGTATATCAACGGCCTCCGGCCTCCGCTGGAATCACCCTGCCCCAGTTCCTCGACCACTCCCTCGGCTATC
>CAZLDP010000308.1:0-4085 GCA_964558145.1 uncultured Prolixibacteraceae bacterium
GGTTATAGGTGGGACTGTTGATGGCCTTATCGCGGAATGCGATCACCAGCCTTCCGTCGGGGGTATACAGCCCCATGTGCCGGTCGCCGGTCAGGCCCCAGGGAGTATCCACAGGTGTGCTCCACTCTTTTCCCTCATTTTTACTGAACATCATCAGGCTGCGACCTTTATGACTATTCTCGCGCATCAGGCAGCAGAGTTCCCTTTGGTTGGGCGAGCGGAAGACAAAAGGTTCGCAGGGCATTTTCCCGGGGACCTCTGCAATCACACGGGGGTCGGACCAAGTCATTCCCCCGTCTCCGGTTTTCGTTTGCAGCACTTCTAACAGTTTCCCTTTCCTGCGGTGGTAAAAACCCAGGTAAGTTCCATCCGACAACCGGACCACGCTGCTGAAGGTCATGACATTCTCAAACCCCAGGGGAGGCAATTCAGTCCAGGTTTTCCCACCATCCTCACTCATGATCCGGGGCATATTGGGCTGAGCAGAAAAAACCCACAGCCTGATTTTCCCGGTGGTCATATCCATCATGCGGTAAATACTCGGACAGTTTTTATGGTTTTTGAAGCCCGGAGGCAACTGTTCGTCCATCCTGGTCCAGGTGATACCGGCATCATGGCTTATGGCCATCGGGCCGGCAGGTCCCCCGTGGTTAACGCTCCATACGCAGAACATGGTTTTGTTGTCGGCTAAGAGCAGCGTAGTGGGATGGCCCTGGTAGACCTCCTCAGTACCTGCGGCGATGACGATGTGTCTTTGGGTTTCACTGGAAATATCCACAAAGGGCAGGTCGGGTTTCTCCTGAGCGATGGCAGACAAGCTGGAGATATCCGGCAAAATTACAGCCACCAACATGATTGTGCGGAAAAGATGTTTTCCAAGATTTCGTTTCATGATTATCCTGTTTAATCATTTCTTCTGTAAAAAAACCTTTAAAGATATACTTTCAAAGGTCATGTCCGCCTTACTTCCTTCATAAAGGATCCCGATCGTTTGTTCATCGATGGAAGTGAGACAAGAGTGGCCCCGGCTGTTGCCTTCATTCAGAAGCAGCTACTGTTTTTCAGGCCAGTTCATGACCAATCAGACGGGCAGAATAGCCAAATCATCCAGACTTGTTTAGGAGCTTTGATCATCAAACACCTCAAAAACCTGAACGACCGGGGTACAAATGATGCATTCCAGAAGAATCCTTTCATACAATATTTTGTTGGATTAGAGTAACCTACTATATATCAATTTAAATCCGCCTTCAATAAAATATTTTTAAAAAATAGCTTTTAAATATATTTGTTTTAAAAATTTATTTGTTATATTTGTAGTACAAATAGAATATATACTAATAAACCAAAATGAATATCGATCTATCAACTACAACGCTTGCCGATGAGGTTGAAAAGAAAATCATTCAATACATAAAGGACAACCAATTAACCCCCGGCGACCCACTACCCAACGAAATGCATTTTTCCAAAACGATGGGCATAAGCCGGAACGTTGTTCGCGAAGCGCTGAGCCGTTTACGAATGCTTGGTCTCATCCAGACCCGCACCCGGCGCGGAATTGTGGTAACCGAACCTCCGCTATTGAACGGATTCAGTAAGGTACTTGATCCGCAGTTGCTGAGTATTAAAACCATCAAAGAAATGATGGGGATGCGAATTGCCATCGAAATTGGGATTACCGATTTTATTTTTACCAACATTTCGGAGCAATGCATTCAAGAACTGGCACAAATTGTGGCACGGCAGAAAGCGCTCGGGATTAACAACCTTTCGGTGGAAGATGAAATGATGTTTCATACCAAAATCTATGAAATTGCCGGAAATGATTTTATTCTTCAGTTCAATAAAATCATGCACCCGGTGTTTGAGTTCTCGAAACAGAACTACGAGAGCTATTTTTTACCCATTAACCAGCGGCTCAACAAAGAAGGGGAAATTGTCAGGCACTCCGACCTGTTGGAATTCATTAAAAACAGAGATAAAGAAGGCTACCGCAAAGCGATACGAAAACATTTGCAGCCTTACTGGGAGTTTTTATACCATTTTGATTAAATAAAAATGAAAATCAGAAAAATTAAAGGATTAATTGCTGCCCCCTTTACACCGATGACAGCAGACGGAGAAATTAACCCGGGAATGATCCCGGCGTATGCAAAAAAACTGAAAGATGACGGGGTGAAAGGTGTTTTTATTTGCGGCACTACCGGAGAAGGAATGTTGATGACCAGCGACGAACGGAAAATTGTTGCTGAAAAGTGGATTATAGAACAAACCGATGATTTTAAGGTAATTGTTCATGTAGCGACTACATCGGCGAAACAGTCAAAAGATTTGGCAGGCCATGCCCAAAAAGCTGGCGCTTATGCTGTGGGTACCATGGGGCCGATATTTTTTAAACCAACACGGGTGGAAGAACTGGTGGGGTTTTGTGCAGAAGTGGCGGCAGGCGCCCCCGAATTACCGTTTTATTATTATCACATTCCTTCGGTTTCGGGAATCCAGCTTCCCATGGACAAGTTTATCCAGAAGATGTCGCTCCAAGTTCCAAATTTCGCGGGACTAAAATTTACACATAATAATTTTATGGAGATGAAACTTTGTATGGATATCAACGATGGGAAATGGGATATCCTGCACGGTTTTGACGAGCTTTTACTGGCCGGGTTGGCTTTTGGTGCGCAAGGGGCAGTGGGGAGTACCTATAACTTTATGGCGCCGCTCTACAATGGAATTATCTGTGATTTTGAAAAAGGGAACATGGAGGCTGCTCTAAAAAAACAAGCCCTATCAATTAAAATGATTGAAATACTCATTCGTTACAACGGGGCCGTTGTGTCCGGAAAGGCGCTGATGAAGGCCGTTGGAATTGATTGCGGGGAATGCAGGGTTCCGTTGAGAAACTTAACAGATAAGGAATATATTGAACTAATAACAGAACTGAAAAAAGCGGATTTTTTTCAAATGGAAACCGCTTGGAGTATTGTTTAGGAGGTTAGGTAAAAAAAGGTCCAGTGGTTGGAACACAGGACCTTTGGAACTAACTCAACCCATAAAATAAATTGAATTAATCTTTTAATGTTGACAAATTTATGAAAAATTTCGACGAATGGCGAAAATGGAAACTGGTCAGGGCGAGTAGGCTTCTTATTGCAGTTTTATTTGGTATTCAGTTGCTTTTTGCGCTGAATGTATCTGGCCAACAGGTTGTAAGGGTAAGCGGAACCGTTACAGATCAAACCGGGCAGCCATTGCCTGGTGTTACAGTGGTAGAAGAAGGAACTACCAATGGCACCGTCACAAATGCTGACGGTGTTTATACGATTACCGTACCGGGAAAAGCCGCTTTGGCTTTCTCGTTTGTAGGAATGAAGACCCAAAAGGTGGCTGTTAACTCACAATCCAGAATTGATATTAAGTTTGAAGAAGAAAGTATTGGTTTGGAAGAAGTCGTGGCAATTGGGTATGGAACACAATCACGTAAAACATTAACCACCGCAATTTCAAAATATGAACCTGGAGAGTTGTCCAATATTCCGATAAACACTGTTGGGGACGGATTAAAGGGAAAAATCTCAGGAGTTCATGTGTACAGTCGTTCGGGACAGCCCGGTGAATCACCTGATATTCGTATCAGAGGAGGTTCATCTATTCAGAAAAGTAACGAACCGCTGGTATTAATTGACGGTTTTGAGAGGAGTTTGGCTGACATAAATCCTCAGGATATTGAGTCTATTGAGGCATTAAAAGATGCAGCAGCAACTGCTATCTATGGTTCGCGAGGATGTAATGGTGTAGGTTTGGTAACGACAAAACGCGGAAATCTTGATGCGAAACCTCAAATTACATTTGAAGCAAATCTAAGTCATCAAAATATTGAAAGGTACTATGAAAGAGTAAATGCGGAACAGTTTCTTTCTTTGTCAAGGCCAGCGCTTGCAAGAAGCCCTAATCCAGGATGGTTGACAACCAAAGGATATGCGGCAAGTACAAATAATGCTGATGATTCTTTTATTGGACTACGTTTTTTAAATTCCGGAGAAACTCCTCCAGAAGGATGGAAAACAATGCCTGATCCATTGGAT